>SLOW01000357.1 GCA_007132315.1 Opitutales bacterium | reverse complement strand
TCCGGCTGAACACCGCTTCCAGCCGGTCGTCGCGAATCGCCCCCACCAGCGTATCGATCGCCTCCCGGCCCACCGCCTCCGGTTTCGACGCCTCCTCCCACGCGCGCACCTTTTCGACGTTGAGAAATCCCGCACGCACGCCGTCCACAATGTCGTTGAGCGAATAAGCGGTGTCGTCCGCCCAGTCCATGATCTGGCATTCGACGCTCTTGAGCGAGTTCAAGCGGTCGCCGGCAAGCCAGTCCGCCGGAATCTCCGCCCCTCCGAAGGCGAAGTCCCGGTAGGCCGCCTGCTCGTCGTAGAGGAAATGATTGTCCGGGTCGTCGCATTCCCCGTGCAACACCTTGTATTTGAGAATCCCGTCGAGGAAAGCCCGCGTGGGCCGCATGCCCCGATGTCCGGACCGATCCTGATAAATCGTCTCGGCGATGATCCGCAGCGTCTGGGCGTTGCCCTCGAAACCGCCGCGCGTCCGCATGAGATCGTGCAACGCGCGTTCGCCCGCGTGTCCGAAAGGCGGGTGCCCCAGATCGTGGGACAGACAGACCGCCTCCACCAGATCGCCGTCCACAAAAAACTCCGCGCCGAGAGGGTCGCCGCGCGCGGCCAGGAAGCGGCAGATCGAACGCCCGATCTGCGCCACTTCCAGCGAGTGAGTCAGACGGGTGCGGTAGAAATCGTACTCGCCCGACAGAAAAACCTGGGTCTTGGACTGGAGCCGCCGGAACGCGTGGGAATAGATCACCCGGTCCCGATCTATCTGGAACGGGCCCCGGTAATCCTCAATTCCCTTCGCCTCCAGCGCTTCGAGGTCGAACGCGTTGTAAAACCGGTTCCGCATCGGTAAACCTGAGCCCTGTTCGCCACCCCGGTCGCGGAAAGGCCGGCGGGGAAGCCGGCCGTTCCGCGACGCCGGTGGGTCTCAGTTCTGGTTCGAAACCGGAAGGTCCTCCACATCGACCTCCATGGTCGCCAGGTCTTTGAATAACTGATAGAGAGGACTGTCCGTCCCGATCACCAGGGTGCTGTTATCCCCGAGAATACTCTCGTAGGCTTCGAGCGTTCGCAGGAACTGGTAGAAGTGAGGGTCCCGGTTGTAGGCGTCGGCATAAGTGCGGGTGGCTTCTGCTTCCGCCTGCCCGTGGATCCGTTGCGCACGTTCCTGCGCCCGGCTGCTGATCGTCGCCAACTCGCGCTCCATCTCCCCAAGGCGCTCCTCCGCTCGCCGTTGACCGTGCGAACGAATCCCGGCGGAGATTTTATTCAGTTCCGCGTTCATCTGCGCGTACACCGTCTCCTCGATTTCCGTCGTGTAATTGAGTTGTTTGATGAGGATGTCCTGCAAATGGATCCCCAGATCCATATCCTCAAGGGTATCCCGGGCGGCCTGCAGGATGTGTTCGAGCACAACCGGACGGCCGGCGAGATAGTTGCCGTCCGCGTCGCGTTCGAGTTCCTCGACCTCGGCTCCGAGGGTGGCGATCTCATCCATGTCCATTTCCTCCATTTCGGCCTCATCCAGGGCCAGCTCGTACTCGTCACCCACTTCCATGATGCGATTGCTGCTGCGGATCACCTCATAAAGGTTGAATTGTCCGATCTGGTTGCGCACTGCGGAATCGATGATGCTGTTGAGACGGCGGTCGGCTTCCGTTTCGAGGTTGATCGCTTCGCGGAAGCGCCGGGCCTCTTCGATGCGCCAGCGGGCGGTCACGTCGATTTGCACCCGTTTCCGGTCGCGCGTGATGGTGGAGGTCGGCAACCCGTCCCAACGCAACAGTCTCTTGTCGTAAATCTGCACGCGGTAGTAGGGCATCTTGAAATGCAGACCCGCGTCGGTGACCGGTTCGTCGATCACCTCTCCGAATCGGGTGACCACCGCCTGCTCCCATTCGTTGACGATAAACAGGGAACTGATCGCCAGCAGCACGAGCGCGGCGACGAGGACCAGCCCCGCCACGAGCGGGACCGGCGTGTTGCCGGATTTTTGCAAAAATCTTTTCGAATCACCGTTCATTTTACAATCCCTCCCGCAAGTTGAAGTGAGGCAGGATCGAGTGCATTTCCTGGTCCACGATAATGACATCTTTCAGTTCCGGAATCCTCTCTTCCAAGGCCTCCAGGTACATACGCCGGCGGGTCACGTTGGGGGCGAGTTCGTAAGCCTCCAACGTGTCGATGAAGCGCTGGGCTTCCCCTCGGGCGACGTTGGTACGCCTCTGCTGGAAACCTTCGGCCTCCAGGACGGTGCGTTCCGCTTCGCCTCGTGCACGCGGCACGCGCTCCTCGAATTCCCGGGAAGCTTCCTCGAAAAAGCGCTGGGCGTCCTGCTCGGCCCGATTCAAATCGTGGAAAGCGTCGATCACCGGTTGGGGCGGTTCGACCAGCTCGAGGTTGACTTCGTTGATGCGGAGTCCCATTTCAAAACGGTCAACGTACTCCTGAATCAATTCGCGCGCACGCTCCTGCAACTCCGCCCGGCCGACGGTGAGAATGGGAATACTGGCACGGTCACCCATGACCTCGCGCATGACGGATTGCGAAATGTCGCGCAGTGTGTCTTCGGGATCCTTGACGTTAAACAGGTACTCCTCGGGGATTTCCCGCCGGAACTGCACCGCCCACGCCGCCTGCACGATATTGAGGTCGCCGGTCAGCATGGAACTCTCCTCCTCGTAGCCCCGCGTGGTGGTGCCGCCACGGGGCTGGCTGCGGTAGCCAAACTCCTGCACGTCAACAATGCGCGTGGCGACCTGTTCCACCTGGTCGATCGGGTACGGAAGCTTGAAATGCAAGCCGGGCCCCACCGTCTCAATATGTTTGCCGAAGCGCAACACCACGCCCTGCTTTTCCGTGTCCACCATGTAAAACATGGTCAAAACGACCACAAAAACCAGTGCCGCAACCGGTATCCATGCCAGTTTCGCCAATGGAAGGTCGATCTGGCGTCCGTCTGGTAAGTCAATTTTCATAGAGGTTCTCGCAAAAAGGCCACTCAAACCCGCCCCGGCCATGCTTTCAAGGGAAAACGCCGGAATCTCGCGCGCAACCCGGCGGGAATTCGCCGGCCAACATCGCGAGCGGCGGAAAGCCGGCCCGCGATTCCCGTTGCGACCGGTGCCGCAACACCTTTAAATGGAACCGTTTTCATCCACCACCACCATGTCCTTTTATTCCTACGGAGCCATCAGCCGCACTTACCACCATCTCCAGCGGTATCGCGAGGTCATCACGATTTTCCTCAAATACGGCTTCGACGAGTTCCGCCAGCTGATGCAGGCGAACAGGTACCTGAATTCCGCCCTGCGCATCAGCCGGCGGTGGAAACGGGGCAGAGCCGTCGCCGAACGCTCGCGGCCGGTGCGCCTCCGCCTCGCGCTGCAGGACCTCGGTCCGACGTTCGTCAAGATGGGTCAAATCCTCGCCACGCGGGCGGATCTGATCCCGGACGAGTACATCCAGGAGCTGCGGAAACTGGAGGACGAAGTACCGCCGGTTCCGTATTCAGATATCAAGGACAAGGTGGAAAAGGAGCTGGGAGGCGACCTGAAGTCGCTTTTCTCCGAATTCGAAGAGGAGCCCCTGGCCGCCGCCTCCATCGCCCAGATCCACCGGGGCCGGCTCCCCGGCGGGGAACGCGTGGTGGTCAAGGTGCAACGGCCCGGTCTGCGGAGCCGGATCGACACCGACCTGGAGATCATGCTGAATTTGGCCGGTCTGATGGAAAAGCACGTCGAAGGGTGGAGCCTGCACCAGCCCTCCAAGATCATCCGGCAAATGTCACTCCTGCTGCGCAAGGAACTCGACTTCACGGTCGAAGCCTCCCACATCCAGCGCTTCCAGCACCAGTTTCAACAGGACCGCACCGTCCACATCCCGGCCGTCCACAGTCACCTTTCCAGTGAAAAAGTCCTGACCATGGAATACCTCGACGGCATTAAGGCCACGAAGGTGCAACAGTTGGAGGAAAAGGGGTACGACCTCAAACGCATCGCGCACGAGACGGCCGAATTGATGATGAAGCAGATTTTCGTGCACGGCTTCTACCACGCCGATCCCCATGCGGGCAACGTGTTCGTCATGCCGGACCAGCGTATCTCCTTCATCGATTTTGGCATGATGGGGCGCATGAACCGCGAGATGCGGGAACTGTTCGCCGATCTGCTCTACCACATTTCCCGACGCGACGAAGCCGCCGCCACCGACGCTCTCCTCAAACTGACTTCGTCCCAGAAACCGCCCGAACGCAGCGCTCTGGAATCGGACGTGGCCGATTTCATGACGCTGCATTTCTACAAGCCGATCGGTGAAATGAGCTTCGGACGGCTGCTCCAGGAGCTGCTCAACAAGACGACCCGGCACGGGCTGCGCATTCCGATGGACATCTTTCTGCTCATCAAATCGGTGAGCACCTTCGAAAGCGTCGTGCGCCAGCTCGATCCGGAATTCGACATCCTCAAGGAAACGCGTCCCTACATTCGGCAAGTCCGCCTGGACCGCACCCGGCCTTCGCGTCTGACGCGAAACCTGGTGGACGCCGGCCTGAGCACGCTGGAATTTCTGAAGGAACTCCCGGAAGACCTCCGCAGCTTTGTCGGCGCCGTCGAACAAGGAAAGGCTCGCGTCGCCTTCGAGCACCACGGCCTGGCACCCCTGATCCAGGGGATGGAACGCATCAGCAATCGCATCGCGTTCGCCATCGTCCTCGCCGCCCTGATCGTCGGCTCCTCACTCATGGTCCACGCCCGGCTGCCGCCCACGTGGAACGATATTCCCATCATCGGCCTGGTCGGATTTCTCCTCGCGGCGATCATGGGCTTTGGCCTGCTCGTCTCGATTATCCGGCACGGGAAAATGTGAGGCCGGGGCGCCGGCCCGCTCACCCGTTCACCACTTCCACCACCACGATGCAGACATCGTCCGTGAACGATTCAGTCTGCGCGTGGCGGCGAGCCTCACCGGTCAGCCGGTCGAGCAGCTCCCGGGTTTCGACCCCATGATTCGCGGCCAGTTGATGCTCCACTCGGTGTTCGCCGAACGCCTCCCCCCGGGGTCCCTCGACTTCGAACAGGCCGTCGGTGAACAAGACCGCCCGATCGCCGGGATTGAGCCGGTCGCGGGCGGTGGAATACTGAAAGCCGTCGATCAAACCCAGCGCCGGCTCGGGATCGTCGCAGGGCGGCCCCAACCGGACCACACCGCCCGCAGACCGCTGTAGAAACGGAAGCGGGTGCCCGGCATTGGCGTAATGCAGTTCACCGCTCACGGTATCGACCACGCCGAAAAACGCGGTCACGAACATCGGCGAGTCCGCTTGCCGCAGCACGGGCAGCAACCCCCGGTTGAACCCGTCGAGAAACGCTCCCGGATCCCGAGCCAACGGCATGATCTCGCCCGCCAAACCGCGCAGGAATGCCGTGATCAACGCCGCCCGCACCCCGTGCCCGACCACATCGCAAATCAGCACGCCGGCCTCGGTCGGCGACACTCGGATAATCTCGAAAAAGTCTCCCGCCAGCGTGGAAACCGGCAGGTAGCGGTGGTTGAATCTTAGCCCGCTTTCTCCACGGAAATCAGGATACTGCAGAGTCAGCAGCGACTGCTGCACCTCGCAGGCCATCCTGAGATCCGCCTGCATCTCCTCGTGGTTGTGGCGGAGTTTTTCCTCCGCCTCCTTGCGCTCGGTGATATCCCGGGACACCCCGATCGTCCCGACAATGTTTCCATCGGGATCCCGCAGCGGGACCTTGGTCGCGCTGACCCAGAATGAGGTGCCGTCTGACAGCACCAACTTGTGTTCTTTGCCGATCAGGGGCCGGCCGGTCCGAATGATCTCCTCCTCCTCGGCCTGGGTTTCCAGGGCGTAGGATTCGGCGAAGAAGTCGAAATCGGTCTTGCCCACGGCGTCATGTGGATTCTTTAGGCCGAACTGACCGACATGCGCCCGACCGATCCGCATAAACCGCCCCTTCAAGTCCTTGAAAAAGATCTTGTCGGGAACGGTGTGCATGAGCTGCTCGAACATGGCCCGCTCCCACCGCAGTTCGTCGGCCACCCGCCTCTTGACGGATTGTCCCCGCAGCAGCAGGCGGCTCGCGTTGAGGGCCTTCGATTCCTCCGTTTCCCGCAGGAAGAACACCACCGCTTCCGACTGTCCGCCGGAAGCGGGCAACACGACACTGCGCAGCTCGACCACCCGATTGGGACGACCGGATTCCCCGCCCGTCGAAAGCACCACCGGTCCGTGCGCGCCGTGTGCGTCGAGGGCGGCTTTGATAAACCGCCGGATCGACGCCGAAAGCGAATCGGGCAGGGCCTCGCGCCAACGATTTCCGGTCGCGTAGTTTCCCTCGCCCAGGAGATTCCGGGCGCGGGCGTTGACCCCGACCAGCGCCCCGCCCCGGTCGAGCACGAGCACGCCTTCGGGCAACTCCCGCAGGAATGCGGAGAGACGTCCGCCCAGAAAATCGGCTAACTCACGATCCGGGGAATGGTTCGAGACGGTTGTCATGACTTGGTATCCTTGAACACGTCAATTGTCCGGGAAGCAAACAACTCCACCGCGATACAATCAACCTATCCCGGCGATCCCGCAACCTCAATCCATATCAAGCCTTGGGCGCGATCATATTCTTCGGATTCAGGGCGCGGTCCAGGGCGGCTTCGTCAATAAGACCTTTCTCCAGAACCACTTCCCGCAGCGTCTTGCTCTCGGCAAAGGCCTGTTTCGCCACCTCGGCCACCTTGTCGTATCCGATATGGGGATTCAAAGCGGTCACCAGCATGAGCGAACGGCGCACGAGTTCGGCGCAGGTTTCCTCGTCCGCGACCAGGCCCTCGACACAATTTTCCCCAAAGGCACGGGCTCCGTTGGCCAGACAGGTGATCGAATCGTGCAGGGCGTAACCGATCAACGGAATGGTCGCATTGAGCTCGAAATGTCCGTCGCGGCCGCACGCAGCGACCGTCTGCGTGAGCCCGTTGACGTACAGGCAAACCTGGACGAGCATCTCGCTCATCACCGGGTTCACTTTGCCCGGCATGATCGAAGAGCCGGGCTGGGTGGGCGGGAGCTGAATTTCGCCGATCCCGGACCGCGGTCCGGAACCGAGCAACCGGATATCGTTGGCCACTTTGGTCAGTGACGCGGCCACGGCGGAGAGAATTCCCGCCACTTCAACGCAATCATCCCGCCCGCCCTGGGCCTCGAAATGGTTGTCCGCCACGCGGAACGGAATCCCCGTCTTTTCGGCCAGGACACCGCAAACCAGCCCGGGAAACTTTGGATGGCAGTTGATGCCGGTCCCCACCGCCGTGCCGCCGACGGCGAGTTCGTTCAGGAGATCGATCGCGCGCCGCGCCCGGCCGGCCGCTTTCCTGACCTGGGCCGCGTAGCCCGAGAATTCCTGGCCGAGCGTCAGCGGGGTCGCATCCATCAAATGTGTGCGGCCGATTTTCACCAGGTCCTTCCACGTCTCGACCTTGCGCTCGAGCCGCT
>SLOW01000187.1 GCA_007132315.1 Opitutales bacterium | reverse complement strand
GGATGGCCCGTCACTGGGTGACACACCAGGCACTGAGCACCAAACAACTGGACCGCTATGGGTTTATCCTGCCTTGGAAGGTCGCGGGAGCACTCAAATGACTCCCGCGCGGGGCCGATCTCTCGATCCAGCGCCTAAACCGAGCAGCATTGTGTTGTGTCCCTTATTACTGAAATTCTGCGCGTTTCGCGCAAGAATTCTTACACTTCTTTTGGCATAAGCTTTGGCAAGAGAAGGTTTTCAATGAGTTTTTGTCCGGCAATCAAGAGTCGCTTTCCGAGATTAGTGAGGTAATAGCGATAGGTGTTGCCGACTTTTTTTATCAATCCATGGTTTCTGAGGCGTTTGAGAACACGGCTTATCTGTCCGGTGGATTTATCGGGAAGCAAGGAGCGGAGGCGCCGATTGCTGAACCCGTTGATTGTGAATTCGCCCTGAAGGATGGCCAAGACGATTCGTTGGTCTTCGGCGAGGAAGAGATTGAAACCGCGCCAGGTACGATCGTTTTCATCGCGGACGGTGCGGCTGATTTTATTGAGGTCGTGCCGAGCCGGAGTGGTGTCCTCGAGTTTCCCGACAAAGTCGAGATAACGCCAACAGGCCGCGGAGAGTATCTGAGAAACATCCGAGAGGCTGTAGATGGACTTCTTCAACGAAGCCATCTTATACTGCTGGCGTCCGTCTCGACCGACTACCTTGCGGTAATGGCGAAAGAAAGTGATATCGTTGCTGGTGGCTTCGATGCGCAATATTCGGTAACCTTTGTCGTACATTTTGATCGATTGGTTGCCGAGGACATGCTTGATACGGGTGCCTTCCACCAAAGTCTTGAAGTCGCTCTGAGCCTCGGCCTGAGCGCTAAAACGCTTGCCCCAAAACCTGGCCATATCCGGAACCTTCACCGCCAGAATCGCCTGCCGGCTGATCTGCTCATAGAGGGGCCCCAGAAGGTCTCGATCTTTGAAAACGATATCCAGTGCGTATTCCACCTGCATCACGGTCCAGTGGTAGCCCCGGGTGAAAGTATCCTGCGCCGGACAAAATCTCCGGGCCAGGCGGTGGAACTTTTTCTCCCACTTTTTAACGGCGAAACCGTGGGCGATCTCCTGTGCTCGTTGCCAATCGCCGACTCGGACGAAGGCGTTGTCCTGCATTTGAAACGAAATCCCCTTTTTGTCGAGTTCCCGAGCCAGCCAGTTGTGCGCGTTGAAATAGATTTGAAGCCGGCAGGGAAGCCAGGTCGGAACCCTTACATACATCAGCCCGAGTTCCGGATCGATCAGGTAGAAGTAGTAGGTCGCGCATTTTCCCGCGACCATTCGGAATCCGATCTTTTTGGTTTTCTTATCGTACCATGGCTTGAAGGTGGTGCATCCCTCCATAACCGAAAGCACATGAACCAAACCGGGATGAGTTCCCCTTCGGGCAAGAACCTCCTCTACCAAATCCTCCTTGCGCACTCCTTTGCTCTTGGAAAGGTACTGGATCTCGACTCCTTCCTCAGCTGCGACCTTGAGCGCGTTCTCCCGGATTCGCCGGCGAATCGGTTCGGCGAACTTGCCGATGTCAAAGCACCGGATGCCCTCCTGGTAAAGCCGAGCGGCCATCGCATCGGGAAAAGCGATTTCAGTAAGCGTGCCGGTGACCACCACCCGATCGAAGCAGCCCAACACTCCGGCAATCTTCTTTTCGTAGCGTTCGAGGAGTCCGTCCTGCATCCACACATTTTACTGCCCCGATCAAGCCCCCAGCCCCTGGTTTTGCCGGGCAAAACCCTTCCCAACCCGGCGCGTAGAGGCCACTCGAAAAACACCGGGAACATTCAACCTCAAAACCGGCTCTTGGTACCGGCTCCGCCGGGTTGGGGAATTCGGATTTGTTTGAGTGTGAACACAATTAAATCGTTGAATAATTATATGACGCGGTTAGGATTGATTTGATATGGGTGAAGAACGGGGCAAGGCGGCTTTGCCGGAGGAGTTTCTCGAGCGGGTGGCGTTTCGGTTCAAGGCGTTGGGGGAACCGGCGCGTTTGCGTTTGGTGCATTGTCTGATGGCGGATGAGAAATCGGTCGGGACGCTGGTGGCTGAATCGGGGCTGAACCAGGCCAATGCTTCGCGTCACTTGAACAGCCTGGTGCAGGCGGGGTTGCTGGGGCGTCGCAAGGAGGGTAATTTTGTGTACTACCGCATCGAGGATCCGAGCGTGTACGAGCTTTGCGACTTGGTCTGTCGCAGCCTTCGTGCGAAGCATCGGGAGGAAGCCGGTCTGTTCAGCGAGGCTTGATCTCCAGCCGTCCGTGTGGGTCGTTGAACGCGGACGGTTTTGAGGCGTCGCTCCTGCGTTTTTCGGGCGGCGCCGAGGTCGGGGGGAGAGAGAGGCCCGCTACGGCATTCACGCAGGAGAAGTGGAAACTTCCTAAATGGTCGATGTGATTCCGGAGCGGGTGGATCTGTCGCGTGCCGACTGTTGTTGGATTGGTTCGACCGATCAGCCGGGGGTGTTGCGTCCCGAGTTCGCGCCCGCGACCTACGCTTGGAAAACACGCGACTTGTCCCCGACCGGGACCATGGGTGATGCCACCCGCGTCGCGGCTGAAAAGGGCGCCGCATGGATCGACGCGGGCGCGGAACGCCTCGCCGCGGTGACCCTCGAAGCCTGCCGAACTCCGGCGATATTGGGCTCGCTCCCGGCACCAGAGGTTCTCGCGGGTTGTCAATCGGACGGAATCCGTGGCAATGTTCCAACGCAATAACCGGATTTCGAGTGAAAACGTTTCTGGAGAAAAACGGATTCCTGGTCGGTATGGCCGCCGTCGTGCCGGCGGCGTGGTTGTGGCCTGAAGTCGGGGTCGAGGGTGGTGTTGTCGGAGCGGATTGGATACGATCGGCCGCTGTCACTTTGATTTTCTTCTTTCAGGGGCTGAGTCTGTCGTTTCAGTCGCTCTGTCGCGGCGTGATGGATGTTCGACTCCATCTTTGCTGTCAAATAGCCATCTTTGTCATCGGTCCTCTTCTGGCGTTGCTGCTCCTGGCGGCAACATCACCGATTCTAACCGATCCGGCGCTGCGGGCCGGTTTCATTTATCTAGGCATCCTGCCGACCACGGTCGCATCGGCCACGGCGCTCACGTCAGTGGCGGGTGGCAATGTCACCGGAGCTTTGTTTAACGCGACCCTGTCCAATATCGCGGGTGTCTTTATCGTCCCGCTGGTGGTATTCATATTTCTTATCGATGGAAACGAGGAATCCGTTTCTCTGGGACAAGGTCTCGCCGGCGTGATCCAACTGATCCTGGTGCCATTATCGCTCGGGATGGTCTGCCGGAGTTGGTTGGGAAGATGGGCCGCGACCCATCGCGTGGCGCTGCGCCGCGCGACGGCGGCGATCATTCTTTACCTGATCTATATCGCGTTTTGTCGGAGTTTCACCGAAGCCGTCTGGGAACGTATGCCCGGCTCGGAGCTCGCCGTCGCCGCGGCCGGGGCCGTCTTGTTTCTGGTGCTGCTTTCCGTCGCGTCGTGGCGGCTCGCTCGGGCGTTTCGTTTGCCGCCATCCTCACTTGTGGCCGCGTTGTTCTGCGGTTCACAAAAGACCCTGGTGGCCGGGCTGCCCATGGCGGTGTCGCTGTTCGCCGCCACAGACGCTCGGGAGCTCGATCTGAGTCTGGTACTCGTCCCCCTTCTCTGTTATCATCCGATGCAGTTGTTGCTTGCCGGATGGCTCGTGCCGGTCCTGGCGAAGAGGACCGGTGGTCCATGAGCTCAGGCGACTTCGACCGCCGCCTGGATTTCAACGGTTGCGTTGCGGGGGAGGCCGGCCACCGCGACAGCGGCCCGGGCGTGGCGACCGGCCTCGCCGCAGACGTCGATCAGGAGGGCCGACGGTCCGTTGATAACCGACAGGCTTTTCCGGGGACCAATGGCTGCGGGCGAGCCAATCGATTCCCCTTTATATCGCGGAAGGAAACGGAAAGACTGCGGAGGCGGATCGGCGATTTGGGACAAATGTCCGACGATTTGCGCAAAGCGACATTGACGAAAAGAGATTGAGACCTAGTCTTAATTGGGTCTGCGGAGTCGGGCGACGTCCGCCTGGTTTTGGCGTGGTATCGCTCGCTGCGGACAGAGTCCTCAATTTCAAATATGAAGATGCGAAGCTGTAAGCGGAGCGGACGTTTGGTCCAATGGGTTTTGGGAATATTACTGGTGTCGCTGGCGGTTGCCGAGGCGAGGCCCCTGACCGTTTATTCCGGACGTTCGAGCGCTTTGGTCGATCCGCTGGTGCGGCAGTTCGAGGAGCAGACCGGGATCGAGGTTCAGGTCCGTTACGGTGGCAGCGCGCAGTTGGCCCTGGCGTTGCGTCAGGAGGGAGCCCGCACGCGGGCGGACCTGTTCTGGGCTCAGGATGCCGGGGCGCTCAGCGCGGTGCACCGGGCTGGTTTGTTCGCCGAGTTGCCGGAGGCGGTGCTTGACAATTCGGAACCGGCGTTTCGGAATTCGGCGGGGACTTGGCTGGGGACGAGCGCCCGCGCCCGGGTGATGGCGTATTCGCCGGACCGCGTGGCGGAGGGGGATCTGCCGCGGAGCCTCGATGACCTGGTGGACGAGCGCTGGCGCGGCCGCGTGGGCTGGGCGCCCACCAACGGGTCGTTTCAGGCGTTTCTCACCGCCCTGCGCTCCCTCCGCGGCGAGGACGGAAGCCGGGCTTGGCTGGAGGCGATGAAGGCGAATCGGGCGCGCGACTATCCGAACAATTCGTCTCTGGTGCAGGCGATCGCGGCCGGCGAGATCGACCTCGCGCTGACGAACCATTATTACCTGCTGCGATTTCAGCAGCGTGACCCGAGATTTCCGGTGGCGCAGGCGTCGTTCGAGCAGGGGGATCCCGGCAACCTGTTGATCGTGTCTGGAATAGGCATGCTGGAGGCGAGCGGGCGCGAAGCGGAAGGCCGCCGTTTCATCGAGTTTCTCCTGTCGGAATCCGCACAGCGTTACTTTGTCCGGGAAACATTCGAAATTCCGGTCCGGTACGATCCGGAGCGTGCCGACGCCGGCGATTGGGACGCCGAAGGGGCGGCCGGCCGGGGGCCGGAGATCGGAACCGACGCACTGGAGGATCTGGAAGGCACGCTCCGGCTTCTGCGGAGCGTCGACCTGCTCTGATCGATGGTCGTCCGGGCCAGAAACGGGAGTACCCGCCGGGCGCCGTGGATGTTTCTGTTGCCGGCGGCGCTGGTCGGCGTGGCGACGGTTATTCCGCTCTGTTACCTCGTCTTGCAGGCGCTGGATGCGGAAGGGGAGGCGTTGAGGGAAATCCTTTGGCGCCGGCGCAACCTGGTGCTTTTCTGGAACACGCTGCGCCTGGTGGTAGGTGTGCTGGTGTTCGCCGCGATCATCGCCTTTCCCCTCGCCTGGCTGACCGCGCGCAGCAGTCTGCCCGGGCGGCGGTTCATCACGCTGGTCGCGGTGCTGCCGCTGGCCGTTCCCGGTTACGTCATGGCCTACGCTCTGCTCGGGTTGGGCGGCAACTACGGCGCTCTGGCGCAGTGGACGGGATGGACGATCCCGCGACCTTCGGGTTACTGGGGCGCGGTCTTCAGCATCGGTCTATACACCTTTCCCTATCTGTTTCTCAACCTGCGTTCCGCGCTGCTGGGGATGGATCCCGCGCAGGAGGACGCGGCGAGGTCGCTCGGAGCGGGGCCGGGGGAAACCTTTTTCCGGGTGACGTTGCCCCAGTTGCGTCCGGCGATTCTGGCGGGTTCGTTGATCATCGGACTCTACGTCCTGGGCGATTTCGGGGCGGTGGCGCTGATGCGTTTCGAGACCTTCAGTCAAGCCATTTACACGCAGTACGCCCTGGCATATGACGCGATTTACGCCTCCTGGCTGGCGCTGCTGTTGCTGGTGTTCACGGCGACGATCCTGATCATGGAGGCCCGGCTGTTGCGGCGGACGCTTCTGCACAAGGTGGGCAGCGGCAACCGGGGCAAGCTCGGACTGGTGCGGCTGGGGACCTGGGGGGTGCCGGCCTGGATTTTCATCGGGTTGGTATTCGTGGCTTCGGTGCTCATACCCGTGGCGACGATCGTATCCTGGCTGGTGCAGTATCCCGAAGGGGTGCATTGGGGGCCGGCCTGGCAGGCTCTCGGCGATTCGTTGACCGCTTCGGTGCCGGCGGCGCTGCTGGCCGGCGCCCTGGCCCTGCCGATCGCTTATCTGGGGGTGCGTTATCCCGCCCGCCGCACCCGTGTGCTGGAACGTTCGGCCTACCTGGCCTACGCGACGCCCCCGCTCGCCCTGGCTCTGGCGTTCACACTGTTTACCGACCGTTTTCTTCCCGGCCTTTATCAGACGTTACCCTTGTTGGTGGGCGTTTGCGCGCTGCGGTACCTGGCTGAGTCGGTTGGGCCGGTCCGCAGCGCTCTTTACCAGGCTTCGCCCCGCCTGGAGGAGGCGGCCCGTACGTTGGGATGCACGCCGTTCATCGCCTTTTTCCGGGTGATTTTTCCGCTGGTGTTCAAGGGGCTGGCGGTGGGAACGGCGCTGGTTTTCCTGTCGGTGATGAAGGAATTGCCGATCACGTTTCTGCTCTCGCCGCTGGGATTCGACACGCTGGCCCTGAATGTCTGGAATTTCGCGAACGAGGCCATGTACGCCGAGGCGGCGCCCCACGCCTTGCTTCTTCTTTTCATTTCTCTCCTGTTCGTGGGCCTGCTATTGTTTCGGGAGAAATCGACATGACCACACCGTTGCTCGAAGTCCACAACCTGACCAAGCGTTTCGACCCGCGTCTTCCGCCGGTCGTCGATAACGTGGATTTCTTTATCAAAGAAGGCGAAATTTTCGCCCTGCTCGGTCCGAGCGGCTGCGGCAAAACGACGTCTCTGCGTATGGTAGCGGGGTTGGAATCGGTGGACGCGGGGTCGGTTCGGATGCGCGAGGCTTTGTTGGAAGGGAATGGAAAACCGGTGCCGGCGGAGGACCGCGGCATCGGGTTCGTTTTCCAGGATTACGCCCTGTTTCCCCACCTCAGCGTCACGCGGAACGTCGGTTTCGGACTCCGCCGGCTGCCCCGGGCGGAACGGCGGAGCAAGGTGCGCAAGGCGCTTGACCTGGTCGGGCTCGAGGCGTCGGCCGATGCGATGCCGTTCGAGTTGTCGGGAGGGCAGCAACAGCGCGTGGCCCTCGCCCGGGCCCTGGTGGCCGAACCGCGCCTGATTTTGTTGGATGAACCGTTTTCCAATCTGGACGCGGTACTGCGCGAATCGACCCGCGCCGAGGTGAGAAACCTGCTCAAATCCGCAGGTATGACCACCTTGCTGGTCACCCACGACCAAGAGGAGGCGCTTTCGTTCGCGGACCGGCTGGTGGTGATGAACGAGGGGCGGATCGAACAGACCGGGACGCCGGAGGAGGTTTACAACCGTCCCCGGACCGCCTTTGTATCGCGGTTTCTGGGGCGGACGAATCTGATCGACGGCGAAGCGGCCGGCTGTATGGCGGAAACGGTGCTGGGGCGTATCCGTCTGGATCGGACGGTCTGGGGGCGCGTGCTGGTTTCTCTTCG
>SLOW01000344.1 GCA_007132315.1 Opitutales bacterium | reverse complement strand
TCGAGCTGTCGCGCGGTTTGCTGGTACAGTTTCGCCTGGGCGGCGGTGAGACCGCAGTACACTTTCATCTCGGTCTTGTCGGGAAGATCGGCGATGATCGATTTGTCGGTCTTGAGGCGGCGAAGGATGTAGGGGGCGACGAGACGGCGCAGGGGAGCGTAGTGGGCGTGGTTCCGTTCGCGCAGTTTTTTCGCGAAGGCCTTGAAGCGTGTGGAAGTGCCGAGAAGACCGGGATTGATGAAGTCGAAAAGCGACCAGAGGTCCCCCAGATGGTTTTCGACCGGCGTACCGGTAAGGGCGAAGCGGGATTGGGCGTCGAGTTTGCGCACGGCTTTGCTCTGGCGGGCGCCGGGGTTCTTGATCGCCTGGGCCTCGTCGAGAATGATCCAGCTCCAGCGGGTTTTCGCCGGCCAGGCAAGGCGCGGGAGCATTCCGTAGGTGGTGATGACGAGATCCGCCTTGGATAGAACGGCGGCGGAGGGATCGGCGAAATCGGCTTCCGGGGTTTCGGAGCGGTGGGCGATGAAGAGGCGCAGAGAGGGCGCGAAGCGCTCCGCCTCGCGTTTCCAATTGCCGATGAGCGAAGCCGGAACCACGAGGAACGCGGGCGGCTCGCCGGGAGCGGTTTCGCGCTTGCGCAGGAGCGCCGCCAGGACCTGGACGGTTTTCCCCAGACCCATGTCGTCGGCGAGACAGGCGCCGAGACCGGTCCGTCCGCAAAACCAGAGCCATTCGAGGCCCCGGGCCTGATACGCGCGCAGGGTGGCGCGGAGGCCGGCTGGCGGCTTCCCGGCTTTGGGATCGGACAGGCGGCGCAAGGTGTCGGCGAACCATTTTCCCGGTTGGGCGAAGGCCCATTCCCGCTCCTCCTCGAGGTCGTCCGCCGTTTTCAGGTCCTCCGGCGCGCCCGCCAGCAGGCGCATCCCTTCGATGAAGGAAAGACTGCCCTCCGCCTCCAGCGCCTTCCAGTGATCGAGCGCTTCACGCAGTTTTTCGCGGTCCACCTCGATCCAGCGGCCGCGGAAAAGAACCAGCCCGTCGTCGCCGCGGAGCAATGCCTCGACCTCCTTTGGCGTGAGGGACTCGCCGTCCACGATCACGTTCAATTTGAAATCGAGCAAAGCGTCGAGGCCGACCTTGCCCTTGGAGCGTTCGCCGACGGTCGCGGTCACCTTCGGTCGTGGAGCCCGCTTGCGCCACCAGTCGGGCAGGCGCACCAGCAGGCCGGCGTCTTCGTAGCGGGGAATGGACTGGAGGAAGGTGTGGGCCTCGGACGGAGTCCATGCCAGTGGATGATAGACATCGCCGGACTCGACCAGATCGGCCATGAACGGACAGGTTTGCGAGGCGCGGTGCAGGGGTTCGAGCAGTTTCAGCAGCACGGCTTTGTTGTTGGCGCCCGCATACTCCTTGAGGGCCTTGCCGAGAGGCAGCTGGCGCAGCCGGCCGGACGCCCCCAGGCCGGAGGCGTACGAGGCCATGAAGGCGAACGGTCGGGCATTGTCGCCCTTGTTTTCCGCCAGGTGAACCGTGACCCGCCCCACCCTCGACCATACCGGAGCGTGCTTTTCCAGGAAGGCGGCGATGCTCCCGTGTTCTTTCACTTTCGCGCGGGCCCATTCGGCCATACGGTTCCACACGTCCTCCAGAATCTCCGCGGAAAGGTACTCCGCCCCGCGCATCGGCGGGGCGTTGAGCAACCACTCGGAGAACCGGGCGGGCTCCGGGGGCGACAAGGTGAAATCGACGCCCGTTCCCTCGGGCAGGTGACAGACCGCGCGCAGGAACTCGCCGCCGACCTCCCGCCAGAAGACCAGCGACGTATCCGTCTCCCGGGCGGCGCCGAGAGTTCCGGCGACCGCGATCAACCCGGCCGATTCGCCGTGGGCGAAGGCCCTGGCGGCAAATTCGTCGCCCGCATGGCAAAGCACCCGGCCGGAAGGACTGATTCCGAGCATGGGAACGTCGTTGGTATGAGCTTGCTGCGAAGCGGAAGGCATGAGTTCAAAATTCCACTTCCAGCAGGTTCCGAAAAGAGAAATTTGCCCATTGCCTCGAACAATCGGCCTGGAATTGGTTTCGAGGCCCCGGGTCCGCTTTACCAACGAGCCCTTACCCGGTACCGCATCCAGGCAGGATCGTTCGAAAGGGCTGCACCGCTTAACCCGAAGGTCTGTGCGATCAAAAGGCGGTCAAAAAAATTCGTCCACCCCGGGGAGAGGTTCACAAAAGTCGTCCGATACCCTTTGAGCCTTTCAGACGAGGGTTTTCGGGACCGTGACGACCCTTGAAATGGATTGGAAGGTCGAACGTGACTCACTGTTCCGCACCTTCCGAAACAATCCGAATGAAGTCCAGCGCCGCCCTGGTCGACTGACCGGTATCGTCGGAATCGGTCATGATTGCGATCCGAGCCGTTTCCGGCGGTTCCTCGCCAAAGTACCGTTCGTAATCTTCAAGAATGTGAATCGATTCCTCCCGCCATTCACCCAATGCCGTTTCCGCTCCCCGCAAGACGAACATTCCGACACGATCCGTGTAGGGATTCGGATAGATCTTTTCCTCCACCGGAACGGCGTTCCACACATAGGTGAGACCGGAATGGGGCGGGTATTCTCCCCGCAGCGCACGGTACGCACGGTAACGGATCCGCGTGGCGAGATCCAGGCCCCGACCTTCGTAATCGAAGAACACGTATACCCGGGCAGGATAGTCATC
The DNA here is from genome assembly GCA_007132315.1 of Opitutales bacterium. Classification (GTDB taxonomy): domain Bacteria; phylum Verrucomicrobiota; class Verrucomicrobiia; order Opitutales; family T3Sed10-336; genus SLOW01. The sequence goes on along the minus strand of SLOW01000344.1, from coordinate 4,866 downwards.
GCCGTCCCGCCGCAAGTGGTCAACCCCCTCGATCGCCTTATCGACCCGCCACCGCCATTCGACGATGGGATAGTCCCGGACACGGAAAGATTCCTTCAAAACGAGTCCCGACCCGCCACCGTCGCTGGTCATCAAAAGGAAAGGGTTTCCTCCTTCGTCTTCTTCAACCACGTACTCCGACTCGTGCGGAACCGCCGGGAAGGTGTGCGGCTCCCAGCGGTCCAGATCGGAAAACCTCTCCTCAATGCAAACCTCGCGGCCGGAAGTGACGGCCACCGAGGCAAGCGCGCCGATAAGCAATACGAAAGCCGCGTGGCCCGAACCTTTCGCCCCCTTGTTGCTCTCAATGATAAACATACGACGACACCCCTGCAGGACGACCGTGCCGCAACCTTATTCCTTCGCAAACCTCCCTCACCGCCGATAGTGACTGTCGCCATCAAGCCGCAGCCTGACCCGATCGTCGTTTCCGCCGGAATAATCCCTCGTACTTGAACGTCGCAGTCATCGTAACAAACCACGCAAGTGCCATGACGACGAATACATACCAGAGCAGCGGTACGGGTGACCGGTTCCTGCTAATCGTTTAGCCTAACGTTGCAAACGTGTTCTGGCAAACGGTATATAAGATGCTTTTTTCCCGTAGGTTTTGAAAGTTTTGGGCAATTTTCAAAACCTCACTATAAATGGAGTTTGCCAGAACACTAAATCGCACAAGCCCGCCGTGGCGGCGTTGGCCCTGCAACCGGCTCGCTCACGTACTCCAGTACTATCCCTGCGCCGGTTTGGGGTCCGCCTTGCCAGCCGAACTTCTGCGATTTTTGCAAAATCAGGGTTTACAACGCGGACCGAGGATTTTTTAACGCGGTCTCAGCCTCGGCGCATAAGCTCATTTCCCCGAACACCTACGAGTGTCCCCTATGCGAGCACACATTCGGAATCACCGGAATGCTCAAACCATGGAAGGAGTATCTCGACATGCAGCCGTTGCCGGTTTCAGTGGCATTCCACGTTGTCATTAAATCTGCATTGTTATGATATTCACGAATCCATTAATACAACCGAATTTTAGCGGGCAGGATGCCCGCGTTCCCAATGATTTCGGCCTCCTTCCCTGTTGAGCAACACGAAATCCCGCCGAAGGGAAATGCTTACAGTCCCGCCGAAGGGAAATGCTTACAGTCCCGCCGAAGGGAAATGAGCGAAGCGTATCGGGAAGCGAATCGGGATCCCTCGCCCCTATCTGTGCCCATCTGTGATCTGTGGGTAAAGGTCGGGTTTTAACCTCGCAGAAATCGTCATCATCCCCCACAGCGGACGAATGCGGAAATGCGTCGCGGCGACGTTCTCGATTCCTGCCGATTCAAGATATCCGCGAACCTGCTCCGCACGGTAAATTTGTTTCACCGCTGCGTCCCATGCACGAAGACAGACGGAATACAAAAGCATCGCCGGAAAATCGGCACACCAACCCGTGACAACCAACGTGCCCCCAGGACGGAGCACGCGTGCCATTTCCGAAATCGCCCGGCGGGGATCGGAAAAATAATGGAGGGCACTGACGCTGAGCACGACGTCGAACTCCCCATCCCCGAACGGAAGGGCTTCAGCCTCTCCCCGCTTCAGATCCACCCTCTCTGCACACCGTTCCCGCGCTCTGTCCAGCATGGCTTCCGTGGGATCCACCCCGTGCAAAGCCAGCCCCGGATGCGCACTCCCCAACCTCTCCAGCAGAACGCCCGTCCCGCACCCGACATCCAGCACCCGCTCGTCGCCGCCCAACTCCAACGCCTTCAGGGTTCGCCCGACGGAAACATCCACGTAATGCCGCCAACGCCGGTCGTAAATACTCGCGAGAGAGTTGTATTCGTCCCGGACATCCATGAGGAACAAAAGACACACGATTGCGGAAAAGTCACCCCGAAACAATCCTTTCCAGGCACTCGACTTCCGCAACGACATCACAAGACTGAGCTGCTTCGCGACGTAGTCCGGCGCGAATACAGTTACTCCGGGCCATGAGCGAACGTTCATCTTTCGGAATAATCCAAGCTCCGATTCGTCGCAGGAAGATGGATCATAACGATAAAAAACTCGGTATCGCTCTTCTGCTTCTTCGCCTCGGGGTGTTCATCGTCATGTTCATGTGGACGTTGGACAAGTTCCTCCACCCCGACCACGCCGCTGCGGTCTTTGCGAATTTTTATATGCTGAAGGGACTCGGAGAAGGCGCTTTTTTCCTGATCGGCGCGGTGCAATTGGTAATCGTTCTCGGATTTGTCGCCGGAATGTTCCGTGCCTGGACCTACGGACTGGTGCTGGCGATGCACACCGTCTCCACCTTCTCTTCATTGAGGCAGTACCTGGACCCTTTTGAGAACCTGCTCTTTTTCTCCGCCTGGCCCATGCTGGCAGCCTGTGTCGCACTGTTCCTCCTCAGGAGATCAGACAGACTTTTGAACTTCGACGCCTGGCGGGAGGCTAAAAGCGCCGGGGCTTGATTAGTCCTTTATTTCTTAAATACTGCGCCAACCGCATAATATTCTCCGGAAGGCAATCCCGGCAAGCCGGGACCGTTGGCGCCCGATCGGAAAATCAGCAACGCCGGAGCGTTGCCCTCCACGTCAATCCTGATTGGTACGGCTCCGCCGAATTGGAGCGCGTTCGCGAGCATCGCGGTGTGCCGGGTCGTTTTCTCGTCAGTCATGTCGAAGGTGACGCACAGAACGGGCTCTTCGGCCAACGCTTCGCGGGCTTCCTCAATCTTCGGATCGAGGGCTTTGCAGGTGCCGCACCAGTCGGCGTAGAAGAGTGGCGCGATTGCCTCCGGAACCTTCGAGATTGATCTGGGCGGCCAGTTCCCCCCGCGATCGAACAGTAGCGTCCGCCGGTTCGGGATGATCGTCGAGCGCCTCGAATGTGGCGATCGTCGAACGGCGGCAACGATCGAGAAAACTCCCCGACTTGACACAGAATCCATATCTGTGCATGCTGCATGCATGGCATCAAAAACCATCTCCTTATCCGTTGATTCCTACAATCGTCTTAAGGCCGCCCGCAAGCATCCCGGGGAGAGCTTTTCCTCCGTTATCCGGCGGGCGCGATGGGATGACGCCCTGCCGCTGGGCGACGGAAACGAGATCCTTCAGTACTACAAAGAGTTGGAATTATCTGGAAAGGCCCCCTGCCTGGACGAAGAAACCCTTGCCAGGATGGACGAGCGCACCAGCCGCGGTCGCACCGTACGCACGTCGACCAACTGGGAGCGATAGGTCATGCTGCTCGACACCTGTTTTCTCATCGACCTGCAAAAAGAGTTGAAGCGCAGAGAGCACGGCGCCGCTCACGCATTCCTGAAGAACTGGCGAGGTGATTATCTTGCTTACAGCCTGATAACGCGTTTGGAGTTCCTGGAAGGTTACGCCGATTCGGGAATGGAAATCGCGGATCGATTTCTTCGCCCCTACAAGTGCCTTTTCCCCGACCTCGAAACCGCATGGCGAACGAGCCGGATCGAACGGGCCCTCAGGACCGACGGCAATCCGATCGGCGATCACGACGCCTGGATCGCCGCAACGGCGGTGCAACACAGTCTTACCCTTCTCACACGCAACCGGAACCAATTCGAACGCATCTCCGGACTTCCTTTGGCACGGTATTGATGCTGACCGTTGCCGCCGGAGCGGTAAAACCGGCCCCGGTCCCAGCTTGCCGGGATTGCCCTCCACATAACTCCTGATTCGTACCGGCTGATCCGGTGGGGTGGCATCCTGCGAGGTGTCACCGTTCCGGATCGAAAAGATCCGTATCGGGATGAAACGACGCCCAGGCGAACCAGAATGTGTGGACGGTGTGAACCCCTTCGGGTTTTTCAACGACGCGGATCGAGCCGCCGTCCGCCGATGCCTCCAACACGATGCGGCCCGCCGGCGTCTCGTCCACCACGCGCCCGCCCGGCGCCGCCGCCACTTGTTCAACGGGATAAGCCCTCGCGAATCCTTCGGCCTGGACGCCGACGACCGGCTCCTTTTCCGGGAGGCGATCGTCGCTGCCGCCCTTCGCCGGGAACATCAATCCCTCCCCCTGAAAGTACGCTTCATACGGATTGCGCTCGTAATTGCGCCGGTATCCGGTGTTGAACGTAGCGACAGTCGATCCCGGATGGTCCGCGCGCCATTGGTCGAAAGTGGACAGCTTCCATGGCAGATGTCCCAACGGCAGTCCCGCGTGCGGTCCGCTGATCGCCTTGAACGCGATCTGCGACCAGAGGGCGTCATGGATTCGGTCGTACATCAGAACGTTCGAATTGTACAAGAGTCCGCTGATTCCGAACTCGAAAACCTCTCCGTCGATCCGTCGGTCGAAGACGCTCGCCGAATCGCAGAGCGGACAATAGATAGCGGTGAAGTAGGTGTCTCCGAGACGATCGTTCACGGCCTCATGCCAGTTCAAAAGGCGGATCGGATAGGCCCGCGACTCGCCTTCGAACGACACCCCCAGCACCCGGTCGTCGTTTTCGAGAAAATCCACCTCGTCGACGGGCACCACGTCGGGACCCGTCAGTGCCGGAATCCCGTCTTTCGGCGGTCCACCGCGGTGGATTTCGTCGCGCGGGACGCGAAGATCGCTCATGTCGAACTGGTCGAAAAACGAATTGCTCCCTCCCGCATCACGCGCCGGCACCCCACCGCCTCCGGTCAGAGCGCCGTTCAAAAACAGGAGCACAATCCCAAACGACAGCACGACACCCGCGATGCCGGCCCCTCCCGCGATCTTGACCTTTCTATGCATGGTGATTACCTCCGACGCTCCACGGTTACTGTTCAAACGGTTCAAGGGTTCGACGGCTCACTCGCCTGAAAATTC
>SLOW01000009.1 GCA_007132315.1 Opitutales bacterium | reverse complement strand
CGGGTGGCGAGTTCGAGCGTTCCCTCCGGGCCGCCGAGAACGGTCGTTTCGGGGGCGAACAGGGAGTATTCACGCGCCCGTTTGCAGGCCGCCTCGTCGGCGATCGCGACCCACCTGGTGCCGAATTCCCGGGCGATGTCGGCCAATACCCTGCAGCGGGTGTGGCCGCCAATCCCAAAGAGTTCGAGTTCGTCGCCGGCGTGCCGGATGACTTCCAGCGTGCTCCGGCCGATGGAGCCGGTGGCGCCGAGCAGAACCACTTTCTTGCAATCCGACATGTCAGGAGAAGATAACCAGGGCGAGAAGAATGTAGGCGACAGGGGCGCTCAAGACCAGGCTGTCTGAAAGGTCGTAGGCGCCTCCAATGCCGGGGATGGTCTTGCCCGAGTCTTTGATTCCGGCTTCGCGCTTGAACGCGGATTCGAGCAGGTCCGAGGGAATCGAAACCAGCGCGATGGGCGCCGCCAGCGCCGCGGCCGCAACAGGTGAAAAATTTTCCGGCAGGTGGTCCGCCAGAATCAGAGCGAACGCGCCCGCCACTAGAATCGAGGCGAACAGCCCCCCCGCGGCGCCTTCCCGGGTTTTTCCGGGGCTCAACTCGGGCGCGAGTTTGTGCCGGCCCAACAATGTACCGGCCAGGTAGGCGCCGATGTCGGTCGCTTTCACCGTCAGGATCACCCAGACCGCGAGAAGCAGTCCCTCGACGGGGATTTCGGCCATGAGGACGATCTGTGGGAAGAAGTGCAGGGGAAAGGCGATCAGGCCCAACCCCAGCGTTCCCGCCGCCAGAGATGACATCCGTTGCGGAGCCGGACGCCGCAGGGAGGCGAGGGTTATTAGAACAATGCCGATTCCCAGCAGGCCGAGACCGGTCATCGCGGGGTCGAGCCCGGCAGGTGCCAGGTAAAAGGGTCCGAGGAGAACAGCCGCGCCGGAAGCCAGCGCGATGCCTTCCGGCGCTCGCCACCCGTTCGTCGTGAGCATGCGGTGGAGTTCGTGCTGGCTGGCCAAGGCCAGCAGGGCGATCAGCCAGATCCCGGCGTGCACGCCGAACAGGTAAAGGATGCCTCCGAGTGACAACAGGAGGATGAGCGTGGTCAGGGTACGGCGAATCACGTCAGGGACTGGGCGGTTTCGGGAACGGCCGGGCACACCTGATCGCCGGTCTTTCCGAAGCGTCGTTCGCGCTGTTTATAATACTGAATGGCCTGCATGAACTCTTCGCGATTGAAGTCGGGCCAGAGCACCGGTGAAAAATAGATTTCCGAATAGGCGGACTGCAGAAGAAGAAAATTACTCAACCGGCTCTCGCCGGAAGTCCGTAGGATGAGGTCCGGATCGGGGATGTCCGCGCCGGTGTAAAGGTGACGCGAGAACTGCTCCCACCCGCATTGATCGAGGTCCTCTTCGCCTTCCGTCACGGCCCGGCAATAACTGCGTACCGCGTCGAGGACTTCGGTCCGGGCCCCGTAATTCAGAGCGATCACAAGGGTTCGTCCTTCGAAGGTCGAGGTTTCCTCGATGATGTCCCGGATTTGTGTGTTGACGCGCTCGGGAAGATCTTCGATTCGGCCGATGCAGCGCAGGCGGATCCGGTTTTCCAGAAGGTAGCGACGTTCCTCGCGCAGAAAATGGTGCAGGAGATCCATCAACGCGTTGACTTCGTCCCGCGGCCGTTGCCAGTTCTCCACAGAAAAGGCGAACAGGGTCAGGTAGCGCAGTTCCGTGTCTCCGGCCGCGCGCACAACCTGCCGGGCGGCTTCAATACCCCGCCGGTGGCCCTCGATCCGCGGCAACCCGCGGCGCCGGGCCCAGCGTCCGTTGCCGTCCATGATGATGGCGATGTGGCGCGGTTCCTGGCCTGATGAATGCTTCATGACATGTCCGAAAAGGTCGCTTATACGGAAGCGCCGCTGCCGGGTCAATGGTTTAGGGGAAGGCAATCGGTGATTGCCGATCCGATATGGCTTTTGACAAGGCGTTTACCGGGTCGTAGATTCGAACCATGTCGGATCCGTTGTCAGATGATGAAATCAAGGATGCCCTGGCCGGCCTCGAGGGTTGGGAGCGCAAGGACAATGCCTTGGTCAAGAACTTCGAGTTCAAGAACTTTTCTCAGGCCATCGCGTTTATTGTGCGGATTGGTTTTGTCTGCGAAAAGGCCGATCACCACCCGGAATTGACGAACGTTTACAACCGGGTCACGCTCGCGTTCACGACCCATGACGCCGGCAGCCGCATCACCGAGCGCGACGTGGACGTCGCCCGCAAGGTCGAGAAGCTCAAGCGATGAAGGGACGCCACCCGTTGTCGGCACCAGAGAGGTGATGAAAACCGGTCTGATCGGCGGCACCAGCCTGATTCATTCGGAAGTGTTCGCGTCCTGGACCGCGGAACGCCACACCACGGTCTTCGGCCAGCGGTCGTTTCGGCGTTTTGGCAATGTCGTGGCGCTCAACCGCCACGGTCCGGAGGGAGCGACCCCGCCCCACGCCATCAACCATCGGGCCAATATCTCGCTGTTTCGGGACATGCGGGCCGAATCGGTGATCGCCGTTTGCTCGGTGGGATCGTTGCGAAAAGAATTGCCGCCGGGAACCTTGGTTTGCTGTTCCGATTATGTATCGTTCTTCCCGGCCACGTTCCAAGACGAAACGTTGCGCGCGATCACTCCGTCGATCGCCAATAACCTCGTTTCCGAAATCGCTCGCGATCTTCGCTTCGACATCGTCCGGGATCAGGTTTACGTGCAAACGCGGGGACCCCGCTTCGAAACGCCCGCCGAGATCCGGATTCTCCGGGAGTGGGGCGATGTGGTCGGGATGACTCTGGGCGCCGAAGCGGATTTGTGCGCGGAAGCGGGGATCGCGTACAACGCAATCGCCGTCGTCGATAACTACGCGAACGGAACGACCGAAACACCGCTTTCCGCGGAAGACTTCCGCGCCCAGGTGGCACGCAACCAGAATCGGGTCGAAGCCGTTCTGAAAGCGATAATCGGTTTGTACGCCTGAATTCAGCCCTGACTTCGAAGCAGGTTCGCGTTGGCCGCGAGCAAGAGCAACCAGTGATTCATCTTTTCGGCGTTGGTCTTGTCTCGCCAGTGCGAGAATAAAGGCAAACTTTCATTGTCGAGTGCCTCCCGCTCGAGGGTCTCGTGGATCTCCAGGGTGAGAGACACAGCGTCCGTCGGGAACGAGCGGCGGACGGCGTCCAGGATGAGGGCGATTCCTCGCCGGCCGAAAAGGGGTTCGAGTCGGGTGCTTTCGCGTCCGATATGGACTACCGGCCGATGCAGGAAACTGCGGTGATCTGGCACGCCGTACTGATTTTCCACCAGGGGATGGCCGTCGTGTAGATGGAAATGGACGGGTTTTTCGAGTGCCGCCAGCCTCGATATCATTTCCACGACCGCCGGGCAACCGGCACGAACCGCTTCCTGAACGGCGGGCATCCGCTCGAGGATACCTTGAGAGCCGGTTTCAGCGGCGTCCAGCCGCCTGCCCGGAAAACGTTGCTCATAACAATGGCGAGCCTGACGGATCCCCACGTGACCGATATCGATGCAGGCGGTGATGGCGGAAAGGTCCGCTGCCGCTTCAATGGTCCGGCAATAGAGTTCCGGATCGAGCCCCACCGCGTATTCGACGAACAGCTTGAGTGTATCGGCGCCTTCGAGGCGGCGGTTGAGATCCGCCAGAGCTTCACGGTAGCCGCCGAAATCGTGCCGGATTTCTTCCTGGTCGTGGACCACCATGCCCAGCAAGGATCCGGTTCCGGCCGTCCCGATGTGGGCGATGTACTCACGGGTGTCCCGGCGGAACAGATCGAGCCCGCGCGGCAGATGCAGCACGCCGGCACGTTCGGGAGCGGGATGAAAACGTTCCATCCTATTCCGTTCGGCCACATCGCCGGCATGGTATTCCGGAAGCAGGCCGGATCGCCGAAACCGAAACTGCGCCAGTTCCAGCAACGCGTCGTCGCCTTGGATGCGCTTTTGGAACAGGCCGAACAACCGTGGAAACGACCTAGTCACGCCGGCCATTGTCCCGGTTCGGCCCGGCGGAGGGCAAGAACGGTTTCGTTCCGGATCGGCGGATTAGAAATTCAGATACACTCCGGTTACAACCGAATTGGACGTGCGGTCGCCGTTGACATCCCAATCGAGCCTTGTGTGCTCGTAGCCAACCTTGAAATTGAGATTCTGTCCGCGTGCGAAGTAGGTCGCTCCGATGCGGAAATTATTGTAGGAACCCACACCTCCCGGGGCGTCGCTGTCCCACTCCTCGTAAAGGATCCACGGTTGCAGTTTCAGATCGGGGAAATAGTAACCGCCCTGCAGGTAGTACCCGTCACCCTGCGCCTGGCGCGCACTGACACCAAGTGTGTCGTCGGGAGTGGCGTTGCGCGCCCGCAGTTTCCCTTCGCCTTTCCCGAGGTCGAGTTGGCCATAGGCGGCTTCGACGTTGACGGAACCCGGGCCGACTGGGTGTTCCAGGAACACATCGACGCTCCAGTAGCGGTAATCGATCATGCCTCCCGTGGTATCGTCGATGGCCACGCGATTCTGTGCATCGAAAGAAACACCGAGTCCCAACGTCTGTTTCCGTCCCAAATAAGAGGAGGAATTGAAGAAGCCTGCTTCGTCGTCACCGAAGTTGATCGCCGCACGTCCGCTGTAACGCAGATCCCCTTCGTCGCGGGCGGGACTCCGGCTCCATCCGTCGTAGGTTCCAAGGTAGTATTTAAAGTGGAGATCTTCGCCGGCGGAATGGTCTCCCCAAAAGGTGACACCTTCATCCCGTACTTGAGCGTCCATACGCAATCCGGAGTCCGTTCCTTCCAGATCCGTCGTTCCGAACGCGGTCCTGGCACGGCCGCCGTAGCTCAGATTCTTGAACGAAAAATGGGGCCGATCGATCGCCATTAGCGCCGCCGCCGAGGTTGTGCCGGCTTGCCGGCCCGTTCCGGGACTCAGGTGACGGCCCGCGAAGACTTGAACTTCCGAGCGCGGCTTGAAGTGAACATAGCTGTCGATGAGCGTCACGTTCGCTCCCGAAACCTCGGTCGCGAAGGAAAATCCGGCCCATTCCGTGACGTCGCCTCGAACCATGATTCGCGCCCGGCGCATCCGGAAATCCATGTCGTCCGAGACCAGATCGCTGTCGTTGTAGATGAAAATCGGTTGGATCCGCGCTCCCACGCTCACCCATCCTTCCTCGCCGACCCGCAGCCGAGTCGGCAGTTCCGGAGCCGGTGCCGACTCACTGACGTGATCCGTTGCCAGTGAGGGCGTTTGTCGAGAATCGTTGCCGGCGACGGTACCCGCTATGGCGCCGGAAAGGATTGTGATAGCGAGAATGGACAGTTTCATCGAATGAAACCTATCGGAACCCACGAAGCGAGAGCAACGTCGAACCCGTACACCCGGAGGTGTTTGCTTCGGGTCTTATGGCCAGCGCGTCCGATCCTAATCTGTAATCTGGTTACCGCTCATATTAACCGTTCCAGCTCGCTGCGGATCTGAATGGGGCGGTACTCGCGCTGGACGGGAAACCGAATGCAGGGAATGCCGCAAACCCGCAGTGCCTCGTCCACGAATTCATCGCGTTCGATGCGATCCGGACGTTCGTGCGAACGGTCGTCCAGTTCGATCGATGCGATGATCTCCAGGGTCTCCGGGTCACACAGGACAAAGTCCAGGTGGCGGGATTTAATTCGATTGCGCGCCGCGAAGGCCGTTCGGTGATCCGTTCCCGCGCGAACCTGAATAATGTCTTCCAGCCGAACTTTGGAATAAATTCGGTACTGATAGGCCACCGCTTGTTCCAGGATTTCAAAGAATTGCAGTTCGCTGTCGGTCATCAGACTGTCCCGCGGTTCGTAGGGAAACAAGTCCCTGCGCCGCGCGAGCATCGTCCAGAGAATAGCCGCCAGCAAAACGATTCCCGCCGCGATTGCCGGGCCGAGCAGAGTATCCCAGGGAATGTCCCGGATGTTTGTGAATCGGTCCACAGAGATCAATGTGTCTGTTGCGTTTGATGGAGGATACAGGACCACTCACCAATCATCGATGCCGTGACCGAAAGTCGGATACAGGTTATGGCCCTCGCGGTGTCCGATTGCGCGTGGGCACGGAACTGGGACCCCGTTGGTTTAATCGCGTCTTCGCGACGGTCAAACGGACGGTAACCCCGATAACGCCAGAGCGATTTCTTCGTCCGGGTAGGCATAGTCCTTTAGTTTCCCGGCCTGGTAGTCGATGTACGCCTGCATGTCGAAATGGCCGTGACCGCATAAGTTGACCAGGATGGTTTCCCTCCGGTCTTCCCGCTTGCACCGTTCGGCTTCCTGAATGGCGGCCGCGACCGCATGGGTGGCCTCGGGAGCCGGAATAATTCCCTCCGCCCGCGCGAAACGAATACCGGCGTCAAAGCATTCGAGCTGATTGATCGCCAGGGCTTGCGAAAGGCCGAGGTTGATCACATGGCTGACCATGGGGGCCATTCCGTGGTAACGCAGACCACCGCTGTGAAAACCGGCGGGAACGAAACCGCTGCCCAGCGTGTGCATTTTGACGAGTGGAGTCAGATGCGCGGTGTCGCCGTAATCGTAGGCCAGAGGTCCCTTGGTGAGGGTGGGGCAGGCAGACGGTTCGACGGCCAGGAGGCGGACATCGCGTCCGCCGCGAAGCTTCTCACCCAGGAACGGAAAGCAGATACCGGCGTAATTCGAGCCGCCGCCGGTGCAACCGACAATGACATCGGGATAATCTCCGGCCATTTCCAGTTGTTTGAGACATTCGAGCCCGATAACCGTCTGGTGCAGCAGGACATGGTTCAGCACGCTGCCGAGACAGTAACGGGTGTCGTCGTTTGAGGCCGCCACCTCGACCGCTTCCGATATGGCGATACCCAACGATCCGGTGCAATCCGGGTCGTTCCGCAAGATTTCCCGGCCGCTCTGGGTCGTGTCGGAAGGACTGGCGACGCACGTCGCTCCGTAGGCATCCATCAGTGCGCGCCGATAAGGCTTCTGGTTGAAAGACACCTTGACCATATAAACCAGGCATTCCAATCCGAAAACCGAACACGCCATCGCCAAAGAACTGCCCCACTGACCCGCCCCGGTTTCCGTCGCGATTCTCCTGATGCCTTCACGCTGGTTGTAAAACGCTTGGGGGACCGCTGTGTTGGGTTTGTGGGAGCCGCTGGGACTGACCCCCTCCCATTTGTAATAAATCTTAGCCGGCGTATCCAACGCTTCTTCCAACCGCCGCGCCCGGTACAGAGGAGTACAGCGCCATTGCAGCAAAACACGTCGAACCTCTTCCGGAATTTCGATCCACCGCTCGGTGGACAACTCTTGCTCAATCAACGCTTGCGCAAACAACGGAGCCAAATCCTCGGACGTTATCGGTTCCCGGGTTCCAGGATGAAGCGTCGGGGGCAATGCCTCCGGCAGATCAGCCGCAAGATTGTACCAATGAGCGGGCAGTTCTTCGTCGGACAGAAGATACTTAATGACATTCATAATCTATCTGCCCAAAGAATCTTGGCGGCGAATAGTAAGGTGTCAAGCTAGTAAAAACAGACAGGCTATTTTTGCTTGACCTCGGGGCGGGATGGGATTTGTATTGGGGTGATGAAAGGAGTTGGTTTGAGATGTCTGCCGTGAGGGTGAAGGTGAGGGGTGATGTTTCGGCGGTTTAT
>SLOW01000128.1 GCA_007132315.1 Opitutales bacterium | reverse complement strand
GGCGCGCCTGTGCGACCGCCATTTCGGGATCGGCGCCGACGGGCTGTTGCTGCTGGAAAAGCCGGACGGGGACGGTCTCGACGCCCGCATGGTTTACTACAACGCCGACGGCTCGCGCGGGGAAATGTGCGGCAACGGCGCCCGCTGTTTCACCGCCTTCGCCCTGGCCCGGGGCCTCGGCTCGGAAAAGGGCCTGCGCTTCATGACCGACGCCGGCCTGATCTCCGCCGCCGCCGCAAACGGACGCTACACCATCCAAATGACCCGGCCGGCCGAAACCCGGCTCAACTTCTCCCTCGACCTCCGGAACGGCCCGGCCACCGTCCACCACACCGACACCGGCGTCCCGCACGTCGTGCGCTTTGTGGAGGATGTCGAGCAGGTGGATATCCGGGCCGACGGCGCGGAGCTCCGCTTCCATCCGGCCTTCGCCCCGCGGGGGGCCAACGCGAACTTCGCCCGCATCGAAGAGGACGGAACCATTCTCCTGCGCACCTACGAACGGGGGGTGGAAGATGAAACCCTCGCCTGCGGAACCGGCGTCACCGCTGTCGCCATCCTGGCCCACCTGGTGCATGGCGTGCCCAAGCCGGTCACAATCCAGGTACGCGGCGGAGACCGGCTCACCGTGGAGTTTGACGGAACCGACGAAACCAATATCGACAACGTCAAGATGACCGGACCGGCCGAAACCGTGTTCACCGGCGAAATCGAACTGACCTGACGTAGGCCGGTCCGTGAGGACCGGGAAAGACCGAACGGAATACGCGCTCCCGCGCACACACACGCCCAACCCCGCCCTCACGGGCGGGCCTACGTTCGATCCCGAGTCCGCTATTTGGCCGCGTTCGCTATCGCGGTTTTCGCCAGTTCGCGACGCAACCAGTCGAGGGCTCCGTTCACGGCGCGGTTCTGGACCGTGGCACGGCTGCCGTGAAAATTGACCCGTCGCGACCACACTCCGTCCGGCGAGTGAAGCCCGAGGTGAATCGTGCCGACCGGGTTCTGAGGGTCGCCGCCGCCGGGACCGGCGTAGCCGGTGATGCTCAGGGCGTACTCGGCCGAAAGCTTTTCCGCCACCGCGGTAGCCATCGCCACCGCCGCTTCCGGGCTGACCGCACCGTGCTGGCGCAACAGGCACTCCGGAATTCCCAGGAGTTGAACCTTGGCCGCATTCGAATACGCCACCACCCCGCCCGCGAAGGTTTTCGAGGCGCCCGGAATGTCGGTAAAACAGCTGGCGAGCTGCCCGCCCGTACAGGACTCCGCCACCGCCATGAGCTGTTCACGCTCGCGCAGCCGGTCCGAAATAATCTTGCTCAGCATCTGACCGTCGAACCCCACGAAATCCTCACCCAGGGCCTCGGCACACTCGTCCGCGATCTCCTCAAGGGCCTCCCGCGAATACTTGCCGTCGCGGCAGCTCAGGCGACAGTCCACGATCGCGTTGTGCGCCCGGTAACCGATCTCCAATCCGGAATAGCGGGCCAGGATGGGCTCGAGCCGGTTCTCCAGCAGCGACTCCCCCACTCCCGCGGTGCGGATCTCCACACACGGCGCCGCTTCTTCCAGCCGGCCGCGCTCGCGCAGACGCGGAAGCACCTCGTTCTCGACCATCGGATGCAACTCCTCCGGCGGCCCCGGAAGCAGAATCAGAATCCGTCCGTCCACCTCGCACCAAAGGCCGGGAGCGCTCCCGAAGGCGTTCGGAATCAGTTCGGTTCCTTCCGGCCGATAGGCCTGGCGCAGGTTGTTCTGGGTCATCGGACGTCCCCGTTGCCGGAAAAACGCTTCCAGGTCCCGCTTCGCCTCCTCGTCGAGAATCAACTCGCGCCCCAGCACGCGGGCAACCGCTTCCCGCGTACAATCGTCCGCGGTCGGCCCCAGCCCGCCGGTCGTCACCACCAGTTCCGAACGATTCCAGCTCGCGCGCACTTCGGTTTCGATGGCTTCGGGTTCGTCAGTCACCACCACACTGCGCCGGACGGAGATACCGAACCGGTTGAGCCGGGAAGCCAGGTAACCAAGGTGTTTGTCACTCGCTTTGCCCAGCAGCAACTCGTCTCCGATAGTAATGATTTCCAGATCCTTGCCGACAGCCATTTCACGTTATATTGGGATAGTTTCCATCAGGATACATCCAATCCGTTAAAATGCCAGAACACGGCTCCAGCAATATCAAAGAAAAAGTCCGGCGCCTGCCCTCGGGGCCGGGGGTCTATCTGATGAAGGACCGTCTCGGGGCTATCCTCTACGTCGGCAAGGCGAAAAACCTCAAGAAGCGGGTGGCCACCTACTTCCAGCCCTCCCGCAGCCGTATCCTGCAACCCAAGATCCGCGCGCTGGTGGACCTGGTCCGGGACTTCGAGGTGATCGAGGTGAAGTCGGAATCGGAAGCCATTCTGCTGGAGGGAAAACTGATCAAGGAGTGGAAGCCGCGGTACAATACCGACTTCACCGACGACAAACGCTTCCTCCTGGTGCGGGTGGATCTGGAATCGACCATCCCGCGGTTCCGCCTGGTCCGCAACCGGACCGATGAACGCTCCCGCTACTTCGGCCCCTTCGCTCATGCCGGCCCCCTGCGCCGGACCCTCTACGAACTGAGGCGGCGCTTCGGCGTCGTCCTGGCCGACGCCAGCCCGGCCCGCCTGCCGGACGGGCGCTACCGCCTCTACGACGACGTCCGCCGCGAGCTCTACACCTTCCCCAACGAGGTCACTCCCGAAGAGTACCGCGAACGCGTGGAGCAAGCCTGCGATTTCCTCCAAGGCAAAGCCCGGGAATGGCTGGAGGCGCTGAAAGTCGACATGGAGCGGGCCGCCGAAGCGCGGGAATACGAACGGGCCGCCGAACTGCGCGACCTCGTCCGCGCCATGGAGCAGACCCTCTTGAAAACCCGCAAATTCGTCCGCGATCCGCTTCGTACCCCCGGCTGCGACGAGGAACTGGCCGAACTGCGGGAGGCGCTGGCCCTCGCCCGGCCGCCGGAAACCATCGAGTGCTTCGACATTTCTCACATTTCCGGCACCTACTCCGTCGCCTCCATGGTCCGTTTCGGCGCCGGCCGGCCCGACCGCAACCAGTACCGCCGGTACAAGATCCGTTCGTTCGAGGGCAACGACGACTTCCGAGCCATGGAGGAAGTGGTGGGACGCCGCTACCGGCGGCTCGCCGACGAAGGCAAACCCTTCCCCGATCTCATCGTGATCGACGGCGGCCGAGGTCAGGTCACCGCCGCGCTGAAAGCGTTCTTCGGCCAGGATCTGTCGCCCCCGCCACTGGTGGGGCTCGCCAAGAAAGAGGAGACCATCATTTTTCCGGACGAACGCGCCCCCCTCAATCTGCCGGCCTCCAGCGCCCCTCTCCGGCTGCTGCAACGCATCCGCGACGAGGCCCATCGTTTCGCCAACACCTTCAACGCCGAGCTGCGCAGCCGCCGTATCCGGGAATCCGTACTGGACGACTTTCCCGGACTCGGCCCGAAGCGCAAAGCAAAGCTTATGGCACACTTCCGTTCGCTCGGCCGCCTCAAACGCGCCACTCCGGAAGAAATCGCCCAGGTCGAAGGCATCGGCCCCCGCCGCGCCGAACAACTCCACACCTTCCTCAACGGACCGCCCGACGAAACATAAGATCCTTAGCCCCACCCGCGCACGCACACGCCCAACCCCGCCCTCACGGGCGGGCCTACATCCAGACCCGGACGGCTCAAACCCTGTGTAGGTCGGTCCGTGAGGACCGGGAAACTGGTCCGACCGCTTGCTAATCGACGAATCCCGGGCATTCTATTCCCTACCATGAAACGCATTCTTTCTTTACTCCTCGCACCTTTTACCTTTTTGCTTCCCGCCGTGGCAGCAAAAGAACCGCTCGAAATCGGCGACGCCGCTCCGGCGGCCGAAGCACTCGACCAGGACGGGAATTTGGTCTCGCTCGAAGAGCTCTACGAGGAGGGCGACGTCCTGGTTTACTTTTATCCCCGGGCCGACACGCCCGGCTGTACCGCCCAGGCGTGCAGCCTGCGGGACGACTTCGAACAGCTCACCGACCTGGGCGTCACCGTGGTCGGCGTTAGCAGCGACAGCGTGGAAGACCAAAAGGCTTTCCAGGATAATCACAACCTGCCGTTCACTCTGCTGGCCGACACCGAACACAAGGTCATCGACGCCTTCGGCGTTCCCACTCGCGGAACCGCCGCCACCCGCCAGGCGTTTCTCATCCGCGAGGGCAAGATCGCCTGGCGCGATCTGAGCGCTTCGACCGCCGATCAGGCCGCCGACGTGCTCAAAGCCCTCGCCGCCCTCGACGAGTAATGCTCACCCGCCGGTTCAAGCGGGTGACGCTGGGCTTGGCCTTCGGCTTCCTCGCCCTGGCCCTGTTCATCACGCTCCTGAACCGCCACTTCGCCGCCCTGGAACTCCGCCAGCGACTGGAAGAGGAACGGGCCGAAATCCGCGAACCGGTCCCGCTCGTCCATACCGTCGAACGCGATACGGTCACCCGCACCCGCACCTTCTCCGCCCGCCTGCACCCATGGAACGACGCCCGGGTCGCCGCCGAGGTAGCCGGCCGGGTCGAGGCGGTTCTGGTGGAACCGGGCGATCCCGTCGCGCGGGGCGATGTGCTGGTCCGTCTCGACGACACCCTCGCCGAACTGCAAGCCACCGCGGCCGACGCCGCCGTAGCCGCCGCCCGCGCGCAATTCGACGAATTCGTCCGGCAAGCCGAGGAAGCCGAACGCCTGACGGAATCCCGGGCGGCGCCGGAAAGCCGGCTGCAGGAAGCCCGCTCCCGGGTCGCGGTCCAGGAACGGGAAATCGAGCGGCTGCAAGCGGAGGCCGCCCGCGCCCGGGAAACCCACCGCCGCCACGACGTAGTAGCACCCTTCAACGGAGCGGCAGCCGAAAAGCTGGTCGAACCCGGCGACGCGGTCACCGCTTACCAACCGGTCTACCGAATCGCCGCATTGGACCCCATGCGCGTGGTCTTTTTCGCCGGAGAAGATGAAGCAGCCCGGCTCGCCGCCGGCTCCGGGGCCGCCCTGCGCCTGCCCGGCGCGGCGGAAACCCACCGACTCGAGATCAGCCATCTCGCCCCCGTCGCCGACCATCGCACCGGCACTGTGCGGGTGGAGGCCCGCCTGCCCAACCCCGGCCACACCTTCCGCGGCGGACGCACGGGCACGGTCGAAGCTGCCATCGCCGTCTACGAAGATCACCCGTTCGTGCCGGCCACGGCCGTGCGTTACGAAGGACGGCAAGCCTTCGTCGATCGACTCCCGGACGGAGACCGGACGAGCGCCGAGTCTGTCGCGGTCGAACTCGGCCCCGAAATCCGGGGACGTTATCCCGTCCTCTCCGGTTTGAACGCGGGCGACAGCATCGTGATCCGATAAATGAATCCCGCACGCTGGAGCGTCAACAACCGGGTGGCGGTCAATATTCTGGCCGTTGCGCTGCTGGCCACCGGTTTCTTTCTGGCCATCTTCGAGTTGCAACGGGATATCTTTCCGGACGTATCTACCAACTTCATTCGCATCCAGACGATCGACCCCACCACCTCGGCCCCCGAGGATATCGAGCAACTGATCACCATCCCCATCGAGGAAGAAGTCGCCAACGCGCGCGGGGTGCTCAACGTGGTCTCCTTTTCCCAGGACAACGTTTCCGACCTCTTCCTGGAGATCGACCCGGCCGTCACCGATCTCGATCCGATTCTCAACGAGGTCCGCCAGGAAGTGTCGCGCGCCCGGCCCAACCTGCCGCCCTCGGTGGAGGAACCGCTGGTACGCGAGTTCGACATCCCCCTGCCCCTGCTCACCCTCGGAGTGATCCTGCCCCCCGGTTTCCGGGCGGAAGAAATCCGCACCGAGCTCGACCGCCTGAAACGGGAGTTGCGCCTCATTCCCGGCGTCTCCGAGGTGTTCGCCGACGGCTTGCGCGACCGGGAAATCCACGTGGAAACCGACCCCTTCCGGACCGAGGCGCTCGGAGTCGGGCTGCCCGAAATCTCCGCGGCCCTGGCCCGACGCAACCGCGACTGGGTCGGCGGCCGCCTGGAAACACTGGGCGGCGAGCGAGTCGTCCGCCTGCTGGGCGAAGTGGAAGCGGCCGAGGCCCTGGAGGATCTGCCGATCCGAAGTGCGGACGACCGCACCCTGCGCCTCCGCGATGTGGCGTGGGTACGCGAGACGATGGCGGACGAACGGCGGCGCGGCCGCATCAATCTCCAACCGGCGGTCAGCTACACCATCATCAAGAAGCGTGGCGCCGACGCGCTCGAAACCGCCGCTGAGGTGCGCCGCGTCTTCGAAGACGCCGGCGCCTACCTGCCGGAGGAACTGGAGCGGGCGATCACCTCCGACGCCACCAAGTACATCGACACCCGTATCCAGACCGTGGTGCAGAACGGGATCCAGGCCCTCGTCGTGGTGACGGTCCTGCTGGTGATGTTTCTCAACTGGCGTCTCGCCATTCTCATCGCCATCGGGGTGCCGATCTCGTTCGCCGGCTCGTTCATCGTTCTGCACCTGATGGGCGAAACCATGAACCTGCTCTCCCTGTTCGCCCTGATCATGGCGCTGGGCATGATCGTCGACGACGCTCTGGTGATCGCCGAAAACGCCTTCCGCCACTACGAAAACGGCGAGTCCCCGGTCAACGCCGCCATTCGCGGCACCGGCGAAGTCATCTGGCCGGTGCTGGGAAGCGTCGCCACCACCGTGGCGGCCTTTCTGCCCCTGATTCTCGGCGAGGGCATCATCGGCCGCTTCCTGTTCGTGATTCCGGTGGTGGTGGTTTCCGGCCTGATTTTCTCGCTGGTCCAGGCGTTCGTAATCCTGCCCTCCCACCTGTGCGACTTTGTGCGCCTGCCCAAACGCGTCCCCGTCCTCGAACGGGCCCGGGCGACCGCCCCCTCCCGCATCCGGAGGCTTTACCTGAGCGCCGCGATCACCTACGCCGAGGTCCGCGTGGCGGTGGACGAACTGATCCGCCGCGTTATCGAAATCTACACCTACTTCCTGAAAGTCTGCCTGCGGTGGCGGTACGCGGCCATCGGCGGCTTTGTCGCGCTGCTCGCCGGAAGCGCGGGCCTTTTCCTCGCCGGGATCCTGCGCTTCGAACTCTTCAGCACCGATTACGCCGATCAGATTTTCGTGAAGCTCGACTTCCCCGCCAATTACTCCCTCGACCAGACCGAGGCGGTCACACGCGACATCGAGCGCGACATCTACCGCGCCCTGCCCGCCGACGACCTGTTCGGCCTGTCCACCCAGATCGGCTCCCGCCTGGACGACACCGACCAGTTCGTCCGCAACGGCGCGAACCTCGCCATGATCACGGTCGATATCGACGAACGCAACCCCGCCAGCCGCCTGCCCCGGGCCATCAAACGGGACATCCGCGCCGCGCTCGACAACCACCCCGAACCAACGCGCGCCACGGTCGAGGCCCAGGAGGGCGGCCCGCCGGTCGGCCGCGCGGTCAACGTGCAGATCATGGGGCGTGATTTCGACACCATGCGTACGATCGCGTCCGAGATCGAATCGCGGCTGTCCGATATGGACGGCCTCATCAACATCGGCAACGATTTCGCCCCCGGAGCGACCGAGTACGTTCTCGAATTGAACGAGGAGGATGCGGTTCGGGCGGGCCTCGACTCCGAAGCCGTCGGGCGCGCCGTCCAGGGAGCCTACCGCGGGCTCGAATCGGCCCGCATGCGCTGGGGT
>SLOW01000162.1 GCA_007132315.1 Opitutales bacterium | reverse complement strand
TCGCTCGCAGGCTCGCCGCTTCAGTAGGCCGAATCGTGTTCACTCTCGTTTGGGACCGCGGGTCCGCTTCCGGCTGCTCCCCACCCCGCCTCACGGCGACGCAGTTGCCTTCAGCTGATCTCCCCTTGACGCCTCGGAAGATTTTGGACTTTCACCATTTGATTTCATGTATGTGTATTCGCACGAGCGCCGCCCTCCAGGGCCGCCGGTACGGCCTTGCTCCGGGGAGGGCCAAGCTTCCGCATGGGCGCAAGCGTTCCGGACGGAAGGGATGGCCTGTTTCCCTCGCAATAGCCCTCAACGGGGCCACCTTATGGCGACCGTGACCCCGATCTCGCTTCGGTTTCGTCAAACGATAAAACGCCACAACCGAGCGCCATTCTTTCAGTCCCTCATTTCTGAACTCTCGCGCAAACCGCGCAAGATTTTCCGGAGGGCAACGCTCCACGTAACTCTTAATGGGTGCGGGCTTCGCCGACACGCTGCTAGTAACTGTAACTCAGGCCGGCGCGGGCCACGCCCGTGGTTCGGTCGCCGCGGAAATTGAGCTCGCGGTCGCGCACGGCGATGACGTCGAATCCGAAGGCGAGGCTCAGGGAGCCGCGCCAATCCCAGTAGGTGTCGAGCGGGACACTGGCGGTCACTCCGGTTTGAAAAAAGCCGAAGTGGTGCTCTCGATCGGGAGTTAGGTATTGCCCGTCGGCACCAAAGCCGAAAAGCAGCGGTACTTCCAGGTGCATGCCCCAAGGCAGGCCGGCCAGTTGACCGCCGGGACGAATCCCCGCTTGCAGGTACCAGGCGTTGGGCCCGTCGCGGTTGCGGGTGGTCTTGGTGACGCGGAGCGACGGATTGAGGGCGAATCCGTCCGCGTCGGGCCACCAGTGGGCGTCGTCGAAGCTCAGCCGGGCGTCCAGCTCGTGCAAGTCGCCGAACGAATCGGACGGCGAGGTGTAATAATTGAAGCGGAGCGACCCGGTCCAATGTTGCGCGAAGCTCGCCCGAACCCCCGCGTAAAGATCGGCTTCGAACCAGTCGCGCAGGCGTTCCTGGCGTCCCGTGCGGGCTTCACCTTCCACGGCGCCGCCGGGCTGGATCGAGTTCCAGTTTCCGGCGAACCAACGGACGTTGGAGAGGCCCCCGATGTCTTCGCGAAACAGGGGGCCATCCACCTCCAGCCACGGCTGCAGCGATACCCGGTCGGAGAAAATAAGGCCGCGTGAGACGTACATGGATACGAGGTCCGTGCCTGCGTACAGGTTCACCGTGTCCTTTGCTTCCGAATCCCGATTGATTTCCGGGTACCTGATGTCTTCGGCTGCGAGCGAGATGCCCCATACGCCCAGCAGCCAACAGGCAATTGCGGCCGGTACGGTGGTGCCCTGGGATGGCAGCGGGAAGTATCGACGTTCCGGTTTGTTCCTTGGGATTGACCTCATTGGGCGGGCAGGGTAGGAGCCCGGCGAGTCCGGGGTCAACCCGGGATCATCCCGATGATTTTCGGCAGGGAAACCCGGCCCGCGCCGGAATCCAGCGCTACCGGTTCCCACGGTGCGGGGGCTGCGGTGTCGGGCCGGCCGTCAATCGTCGCCGGGACGCAGGGCGACAATCTCCGTATTGAAATTCTGCGACGACTCGCAGGTGCCCCGCCACCAGAATACCCATCGGCGGGAATCATTGTCGCGTGCCACAATTGGCCGAAAGTTGCCGACGGCCGAGTTCCGGGTGAGCGGCTGCCAACGCCAGCCGCTTGCTTCTCTGTGGAGTAGGTGGCGGGAAAGTCGCAACCCCCCGGACGGTGATTCCAGTCGAAGGTTTGTTCGTCGCTCAGGCGATCGTCGTACACGATGCGATGGAAGCTTTGGGTATCGTTATTGTGGCCGGTGTACATGGCGAGGCAACCGCCGTCGGGGCGCATCCACAGGGCGGGAACGTTGTGGTCGTCGCCGGCGCCGTAGGAGGTCAGGGCTTTGTGCAGGGTGTGAACCCGCGCCGTGCCGGTCGCGGGGTCGAACGCGGTTACTTCGATGTCGCCATCGCGTGTTTCTCCCCCGGGACCGTGTTGGTTGGCGATCGAGCCGATAAAAAACCGGCCGGTTTTTGGGTCGAGGACGATCCGGTCGTCCTGATACCAGCACCAGGCACCGTTGTCCACCAGGCGAAACGGGCGGCCGGCCACCTCGTTTGCACGAGAGTCGTCTTGGGAAGAGGTTCCGTTCATGGTTGCGGGCAGGTTTAAGGCTTCGGCGCCGGTTGCGTCGAGCCGGAAGTGCTCTCGGAATCACGACCCTGTCGTTTTCGCCGTGCTGGGTGTCGTCCAATTCGCCCCCTTTTGTGCGAACAAATCCCGGGGTTGAGGAGAACTGCCACCGGCAGGGCGTTGCGGGTTATGCTTGCGGGGGATCGCTTGCCAGGCATCAGTGAGGACACCATGGCACACGACGCCCTTCTCCTCGGTATTTTATTGCTGATCGCCTTCGGCGGCTTCGTTTCCGGGATCCTCCGCTATGACTTGGTCGCGCTCCTCACATTGATCGCCGCCGTTCTTCTCGGGTTGGTGCCGATGGACGAGGCTTTTTACGGGTTCGGACATCCGGCGGTCATTACCGTCGCGGCGGTCCTGGTGATGAGCCGCGCATTCTTCCAGTCCGGTTTTGTGGACCTCATTTCGCAAGGTGTTCAACGAGCGGGGGGAAACGCGATTCTGCAATTGTTCGCCTTGACTTCGGCGGTGGCCTTGATGTCGGCGTTCATGAACAACGTGGGCGCGCTCGCCCTCATGCTGCCGGTCGCTTTGAAAATGGCGCGGGAAAACGACATCCCCGCATCGAGACTGCTTATGCCGCTGTCCTTCGGATCGCTCCTGGGCGGGCTCACGACGATGATCGGCACGCCGCCGAATATCATCGTCGCCACCTACTGGGGCGATGCTGGCGGAGGCGGGTTCGGGTTATTCGATTTCACTCCCGTGGGGCTCGGCGTGGCCGTTGCCGGAATCCTGTTCATGGCTTTGGTCGGTTGGCGGCTCCTGCCGGAACGCAAGGGGCAGAGCTCTCCCGAAGACCGGTTCGAAATCGATTCCTATCTCGGCGAACTGCGGGTTACGGAAGATTCCAAAGCAGCGGGCCAAACCCTGGGCCAACTCCAAGCGGACGTGGACGGCGCGCCTCCCATCCTGGCGGTGGTCCGTAATGAGGAACGGATTCCCGCCTACAGCTTTCGCGGTATCCTGAAACCCGACGACATCCTGATGGTCGAGGGGGAAACCGAAGAAATCGAGACATTGGCCAACAAGGCAAAACTGGCTATCGGATTCGATCCCGAGGAGGACGGGGAAAAATCCGCCGCTGACAAACCGGATAACAAAAACGAACAATCCCGCTCCGACGAAAAATCCGCCCGAACCGGGAGTCTGAGCCTGGGCGAAGCCGTGGTCATGGCACACTCACGGCTGGTCGGCCGGACGGTAGCGCAACTGCGCCTGCTGGAACGTTACGGCTTGAATCTGATCGCGGTAGCGCGCGAGGGCCGCCGATTGAAAGGCCGGGTGCGGAATATCCGGTTTCAGAACGGCGACGTTCTGCTGGTTGAGGGGGCCGAGGATACGCTGCTGGAACAATTGCCCGAGCTGGGCTGCCTGCCCTTGGCGGACCGCGATCTCAAGCTGGGCAAACCCCGCAAACTCCTCCTGTCGGTCTTTCTATTCGCCGGAGCCGTAGCGGCCATTCTCAGCGGCTGGCTCACCGCACCCGTGGCCCTCGTTTCCGCCGCGGCGCTCATGATTCTCACCGGGGTCATCGATTTGCGCTCGGCCTACGCCGGCATCGACTGGCCGGTCCTGGTTCTGCTGGCCTGTATGATTCCGGTGGGACAAAGCTTGGAGACAACCGGAGGGGCCGCCTGGCTGGCGGACCAGTTGCTGATGTTGGGAGGCCAATGGCCCGCCGCGGTTACTCTTGCCGTGTTGCTGCTGCTCACCATGTTCCTTTCGGATATCATCAACAACGCCGCCGCGGCGGTGCTGATGGCCCCCATCGCCCTCAGCCTGGCCGTCGGTCTCGATGTCGCGCCGGAAGCCTTTCTCATGGCGGTGGCCGTCGGCGCCTCGTGCGCGTTTCTGACTCCCATCGGGCACCAATCCAACACCCTGGTCCTCGGTCCCGGAGGTTACCGCTTCGCCGACTACTGGAAACTCGGCCTGCCCGTCCAAACCCTCGTTTTTCTGGTCGCCCTTCCGCTCCTCCTCTGGGTCTGGCCGCTGGCAGGTTGATCGGCCGTTGCGCAAGCTTGCGTTATTCCGCTTTCGAATCGGGCATTTCTTTCACGTAAATGTCCCTTTGCGGATAAGGAATCTGGATACCATGTTTCTTGAATTTTCGCCAAATGAGAAAGTTCACGTTGCTGAACAGCAGTTTGGGGCGGTGATAGAGCGAATCGCTCCAGACACGCAGCTCGAAGTCGACCGAGGAATCGCCGAATCCGATCAGGCGAACGGAAGGAGCGGGGTCCTTTAGCACGTCGGGGCACTCTTCCGCCGCCTCCAGCAGCGCTTGCTGTACGAGGTCCACATCGCTTTCGTAGTGGACCCCGACGGGAATCTTGAAGCGCACCCTTTTGTCGTTGTGACTCAGGTTGGTGACCTGGCTGGAGATGAACTCCGAATTCGGAACGATAATGTCGATATTGTCGTTGGTGCGGACAGTCGTGCTCCGGGCGCGAATATCCACCACGGTCCCGAATACGCCGCCGATCTCGACTCGATCGGTTACTTTAATAGGCCGCTCGATGAGCAGGATCAGCCCGCTGAAAAAATTATCGGCAACGTTGCGCAGTCCGAAACCGACCCCGAACGAAAGCGCACCCAGCACCACCACCAGCGTGTTGATGTTGAATCCGGGCGCCATGACCGGGAGGATGACCAGGACGCCGACCAGCAGCAGCGCGTAACCGATCAGTGCGGCCACGGCCGCGCTCACCCCTTCGGTCAGTCCGAGCCGCGGGAACACCCGTCGCTCGAAAAGTTTTCGCACGCGGGTGACGATCACAAAAAGCGCGGCAAACAGCAGAAGGCCCACCAACAGGGAGCGCGGCGTCACCACGATATCGCCCACCTCGACCGCCCGGTTCCAGAATTCCATGGTCGTTCACCGAACCACAATAGCCGGGATTTGGCGAGTCTTATTAAGCGGCTGCGCCAAATGGCGCTCGGGAAAGATGCTGGACCGAGAGTAGGTTAGTCCATTTCTGAAATCTTGCGCAGAACGCACAAAATATTCCAAAAGCCGCTCCCTTCGTAGCGCGCCGCTTCAGCCAGCGCCCATCCGCCCTTCGCGCTCATAGAACTGCGCTGTCCCGCGCTTGCGGGAGGCGCGCTACGATTTGGTACCGGCTTCGCCGGGTTGGGCTTCTCCCGATTCTGCCGGGAGAAGCGCTATGATGTGGTATCGCCGTCGCCGGGCGGGTTTGAGGATGTGGTGTGTTCGCCTGCGAATGCCACCGCCGACGTGTGCGACGGACCACCGATGCGTCCGCAACCGTCGTGTAAAGAAACTATCAAGAATGTATTTAAGCATCAATTACAATTGACGAATAATCTTGGGCTGTTTTCTCTGTCCTCGCCCGAAAAATTTCAATACACAACCAGCCGGCCGCGAAAGGTCCCAAGCTTCGGATCGGGTCTGAACCAGAAAATTATGCAGCATACCATTCATTCTTTCCGCGTCGCGCCCGTAGTATTGGCCGCGTGCGTCCTTAACGTCGCCGGGGGAGAGACTCCGGATTTTGCCGACTCGCCGGACTTATCTGAATTGAGATTCGATCCCGCCGAAGGCTTCGGTATGACCGTCGAGGGGCTTCCGGGAGCATACGGGGTCGAGTTTTCGGATGATTTGGAGTCGTGGGACATGTTCGACGAAGCGATTGTCGCCGCCGAGCCGGTTCGCCTGACGGACGCGCAAAGCCTGGGCCTGGGGAGTCGTTTTTACCGCATTGGCGATGTTGCCGTGTTTCCCGAATACCACGTCCTGCTCAGCTTTTGGGGGCTTGAGGTGGAGCCGGGCCTCTCTTCGTTTCTAATGGGGTTCGATTGGCCGGACGGAGTGTTTCTGGACAAAGAGCGGCAACGGATTGTGGTGCGAAACCCGGCCGAGGCGGAGTCGCGCACGGCAATTTCGTCCGGCGGCGGGGAGGTTACCGGTGATTTCGGTCGCGCGTCGGTCCGCTTCGAGGAATCGGCGAGTTTCTCCGGCGGCGGCTTCACTGTGCATCTGCCGGAGGAAAGCGATGAGACAGGCACGGCTTTCGCCTGGGATTTACCGATGAAACCGTTGGGCGGTTTCGCCCAGGAGACCGGTCCGGCCGGTCTGCTCGGCGGAACCGCTTTGCGGCAGGCGGAGTTCGGCGGCGGTACCGGCGAACGGGTGGAATTCGTCCAGGCGTTCATGGCGCGGAAGTCCGCCGAGGCCGGGATCGGCGACCTGGTGGGGGATTGGGGAATCGTCCGCCTGGAAATCGAAGGGGATACCGAGGAAAACCTGTACACCGTGTTGAGCGCGCCGGTGACGATTACCGGCGACGACGGCGGAACCTTTTTCGTCCAGGGGACCGAAATCGAAACGGAGATGGTGCATTTTTTTGATGGAAGCAATCCGGAGCGCCGCTACTTCGAACCCACGGAAGCCGATTTCGCGTTCCCGCTTCAAGTCAGCCCAAATGGGGAAGTCTTGTTGTCGGTTGAAGGCTTCGGACGTCAGGGGCACGATTCGCAGGACATGGCCGGATTTATGTCGCCGGCCGGAGACTTTTTCGTCCTGGCCGAAGGCTGGCCGGCCATTCATCACGCCCGTATCGACACCGTGCCGGAAGGCGCGGGCGATGGGTTCGCCGCGCACCAGTTGTTTCTCGGCGTACGCCGGGATGCGAGCCCGGAACTCGCCGGCCGGGAATACCGGCTGGAGGGGCAGAGTTTCTGGGTGTCGCGCTGGGACTTTGAGATGCTGCCTTCCGGTCCGGACGGCGTTGCCGGGAGCCTGGCGTTCGATGACGCAGGCGAAGCCACGTTGACGCTGGAGGATTTGATTGTGTTTTTGCCGTTCCACGATGGCGATCAGGAAGGGATCGTGGTCAGCACGGAGGAGCCGGACGAAATCCCATTGACCTACACGGTCGCGGCGGACGGACGTTTGAACTTCGATATGGATGCGATCACGGATCCGGGCGAACAAGCCTTTTTCACCGGCTTCGTCCAGGAAGGCGGACGAGTGCTGATCCTGGGCCTCGGGTTCGCCGGCGAAGACGGCGAGGGCGGCGACGAAGGCCAGATCAGCATGTGGGTCGCCACCTGCGTGAATTGCGACTGAGAAATCGGGAGCGCGGGCATCTTACCCGCAATAGCCCGGTCATACAACGACACTGCGGGGAGGGATGCCCTGCGCTCCCAGACGGGGAGCTCCCGCCAGCACGCGGTCCGCTCGCGCGTTGGTTTGGATTTATTTCCATCGATGGCATTCCCGATTATTTGCGAATGTTTCCAGTCAATATACTCTAACGTTGCAAACGTGTTCTGGCAAACGGTATATAAGATGCTTTTTTCCCAAAAGGTTTTGAAAACTTTGGGCCATTTTCAAAACCTCACAATAAATGGAGTTTGCCAGAACACTAAATCGCACAAGCCCGCCGTGGCGGCGTTGGCCCTGCAACCGGCTTGCTCACGTACTCCAGCCCTATCCCTGCGCCGGTTTTGGGTCCGCCTTCCCAGCCGAACTTCT
>SLOW01000121.1 GCA_007132315.1 Opitutales bacterium | reverse complement strand
CACTCCACATCGCCCAAAAGTAACCACCATAATGTACAAGGTAGTTGTGTTGCTGAGTCTTTCTACCCCAGGCATATCGCACATCATCCACAATGGCATGCACGGATGGAACAATCGGAAGGCTGAAAAAATCGATCTGGTGCGTATTTTCAGGAACCCAATCACCGAACAGCATGACAGATGATTGGGAATTATTTACCGGATGTGGATATTCATTACTTTGAGCAAATAAATTGCCGAATATAGCCAGGATAAGTACAAGAGTTAGAAAGGAGATTTTTTGCATAACTTTTTTCATTAGAAATTATTCTGTTAATTTGTTGGCATACTCAAGTTTTCAAGATCTGCAATACGCACCCGTTGAACCTCGACCGATTGTTTTCTGCCCCCAAAACCACCTGAGTGCGCAATGTATAGAAAGCCATCATGTTCCTTGACCATTGGATAATCAACCCCATTGTGATCACCTTCTACCAGAAAAAATAATCTGTCAAATACCAATCCATCATCACTGATTGCAAGCGTTAACCATTGCCTGTGTTGATGATGTGAATTTGAAACCAATACATATTCACCGTTACTCATCCTAAGGCCATGAAACTTCGACCTTGCATCCGGAAAATTGGTTTGAGGTAGGAATTTGAAACGGATGAACGAAATTTCCTGAATGACGCTACCTTCTAAAAGGCGATACGCCGTATCCTCGGGAATCGAAGGTGAATTTGAGCCCGGATCGCGAAGACGCGTCCGTCGCAACAAACTCCGCATTCGCAAAAAGACCGAAATGGACGAGGCGGAGTACTCGTCTCTATTGGCCGCTCAGGAAGCATATCTCAATTATATTACCGAAGCGACAGTTTTCACCGCTGAATTACTGTGCAAAATGCACCGCGATTGGCTTGGAGAGATCTATGAATGGGCGGGCACCTATCGTGCGGTGGATGTCTCGAAAGGCGGGTTGTCCTGGCCGCCGGCATATCGAGTTTCGGAAAACATGAGCCAATTTGAAACAGAGATTTTATCCAGGAAAACACCCTGCAGGCACGGTGATCGGCAACGCGTGGCTGAAGATATCGCCATCGTCCATGCTGAGCTGCTACTCATTCACCCATTCCGTGAAGGAAACGGACGCCTTGCCCGGTGGGTAGCGGATCTGATGTCTCTTCAGGCGAAAGGGCCTATTCCCGATTACGGCTTTGAAGTCCGGGGCAGCCGCAGTCGATCGCGACGATACCTCGACGCAGTCATACAGGGCTACGAGCGAGACTACGCGGACCTCGCCCGATTCTTCTTCGAGGCCTTGGAACGAGGAGCCGAACGATGAACCTTCTTCAAACGCAACCCTTCGAAAAGCGACGACTGCCGAACGCTCTTGCGAAGAAGCCCAGCCACCGCCTCGGGTTTTCTCGCCAGGTAAGGATTGGTTTGTCGAAGGGACGCCATGTTTCTCCCATTATGATGACCCAGGATCGGCTCAGAAGTCAAGGGATCAGGAAGGCTAATAGATGAATTATGAATTATGAAGGTTGAGGGATGATGAAATACCAAATACAGGAATCGGAACCATGGTTGCTGGAGGAAGACCGCGACCTCCGGGAACGGACGAAGAGTTTCGCGCTGCGGATTGTTCGGATGTTTTCGGCCTTGCCGAGATCTACCGAAGCGCAAGTACTCGGCAAACAAGTCCTCCGCTCCGGCACCTCCGTCGGAGCAAACTACCGCGAAGCCTCACGCTTGCGCAGCAATGCCGGGTTCATTTCCAAGATTGGCGGTTCACTCAAGGAATTGGACGAGTCTGCCTACTGGCTCGAACTCCTCGTGGAGTCCGCCATCGTACCAGCGGCGAAAGTTTCCTCCCTCGCTGATGAATGCAACCAACTGACCGCCATCTTCACCACCATCTCGAAAAACGCCAAAAAGCGCCTCCAATCCCCTCATCCTGCATCCTTCATCCTTCAAAAAATGCTCCCCGGCATCACCAACCACAACGAGTATTACTCGCAGCACTACTTCCTGGCGCTTCTTGAGGGCGACTTGAAGCAGGTTTTTGCACGCTGGGAGGAGGCGGCCGCGGAACATCCGGATTCCGAAGCGCACCGTCCGCCGCCGGCCCGGCTCCGGGCCCAGGCGACCCCCTGGTTCCGGCTTGAACACCAATACGTAATTCGCCGCGTCCGGAATCCGATCGACCAACTGATGCACCTGCGACGGGAAAAACCACAATAGCGACCGGCGGGGAATGCGGTAGCGGCGCCCGTTGTAAACGTAGGTGATCGCCCCCGACACCACCAGGTTCAACTCGAGCTCCACATGACGATGCGGTGCCAAAACCGGCGGATTTCGTACCGACTCGGCCAAAAAAGCGAATCCGTCGTATTCGGGCCGGATTCGCAAGTTTTCGAGCATCTGCACAAATTATGCAATGTTTCCGCAAAAATGCGAGAAGACTTGCCCGTCATTTTCCGCTAATTTCAACCTCGATGATGCCGAACCGTCATCCGCGAAACCGAAATGGGTTCGTCCGCCGGAATCCAAACAAGACAACAATCGTCCGTCCACCGCGCACCGCCATGAACACACTGGAAGATCTCAAAACCGCCGTGATCAACGGTAAACGCAAAGAGGTGAAAGCCATCATGCCGGACCTCCTCGACTCCGGCTTCGAACCTTCCGCCGTCCTGGAACAGGCCTTGATTCCCGCCATGTCGGTCGTCGGCGAGCGTTTCAAGAGAAACGAAATCTTCGTTCCGGAAATGCTGGTCGCCGCTCGTGCCATGAAGGAAGCGATGGCCCAGCTCGAACCGAGATTGGTCGCGGCCGGAATCAAACCGCAGTACACCGCCGTCATCGGCACGGTCGAGGGAGACTTGCACGACATCGGCAAGAATCTCGTCGCCACCATGTGGAAGGGGACCGGGTTCGAAGTGATCGACCTCGGTGTCAATGTCAGCGCCGACGCCTTCCTCGCCGCCATCGACCAACACAAACCTCACCTGGTCGGGCTTTCCGCCCTTCTGACCACCACCATGCCGGCGATGAAGGACACCGTCGCCGCGATCCGGAACGCCGGTCACACCGATCTGAAGATCCTCGTCGGAGGCGCGCCGATCACCGATTCCTACGCGGCGGAAATCGGCGCCGACGGCTACTCGCGCGACGCCGCCAGCGCCGTTGATGCCGCCCGAAAAGCCCTGGCCGCATAACCGGCTCTTTGAATCGCCCACACTCGATGAAATTCACCAAACTCGCCATTTCCAATCCCGTTGACCTGATCTACGGCAACGCGCCTCACCCGATCACTACCCGCCACGGCATGGTCATCGGCGGGGGAACCGTGTACCCGGAGCTCAACTTCACCCTTCCCGATATCGACATCCGGAAGGAATCGATGCCCGCCATCGCCCGGCATTACAAACAGATCGTCACCGACGCCCTCGAACGGGCCGCGGAACTGGATGTCCCCGCCGTGATGCTGGAGTTCGAAACGCTGCCGCCGATGACCGAGTTTCCGGATCTCGGCATGGAGGTGGTCGACATCCTTCTCCACGGCATCGAACACGCCCGCGACAAGTACGGCCTCAGGGCGACATTGCGTTGCACGCCGAACGACAACCGCGAATTCGTCCGGCCCCCGGTGATGCGCGGCGGTCGCTACCTCGACGCCATGCTCGAACTCTTCGACCGCTCCGCCGCCGCCGGCACGGAATTCCTCAGCATCGAAAGCGTGGGCGGCAAAGAGGTGCACGATGACGCGCTGGTCAACGGCGACCTTCGCGCCGTGATGTTTGCGTTGTGCGTGCTCGGCGTGCGGGACATGCGATTCCTCTGGGAACATATCGTCGCGATCGCGAGCAAGCATGGCGCATACGCCGCCGGCGACACCGCTTGTGGCTTCGGCAACACCGCCATGGTGCTCGCGGAGCGGAAAATGATCCCGCGCCTATTCGCCTCCGTCGTCCGAGCGATCACCGCCGTCCGCTCCCTCGTCGCCTACGAATGCGGCGCCGTCGGGCCCGGAAAAGACTGCGGCTACGAAAACCCGATCCTCAAGGCGATCACCGGATGCCCGATGAGCATGGAAGGGAAAACCGCCGCCTGCGCCCACCTCAGCCCAATGGGCAATCTCGCCGCCGCCACCGCCGATCTTTGGTCGAACGAATCCGTCCAGAATATCAAACTGCTCGGCGGCATGGCCCCCACATGCTACATGGAACAATTGGTCTACGACTGCCGCCTGATGAATTGCGCTTCCGGCGAGGGCAAGGAATCGGCCCTGACGCTGCGAAACTGGCTGGTGAAATCCGATGCCGGTCACGATCCGCAGGCGCTGATCATCTCCCCCGAAAGCAGCGTCCGCATCGCCGAATCGATCGTGCGATCCAAATCCCACTACCACGCCGGCATCGCCGCCGCCCGGACGGCGATCACCATCCTTCGCGAAGCCACCGAAGGGGGTTGCCTGCCCAGCGACCCCCGCGAAACCTCCTGGCTCCAACGCATGGAGGACGAATTGGACGAGATGCCCGACACCGAGGACGAGTTCATCGACGAAATGCTCGAAGAGGTTGATCGTACCAAGTTCAACCCCGACGAATACTTCTTCGGACAACCACATGCCTGACACCAACCGCCCAGCAACACATCACCTCCGTCCCATGACATCCAAACAACGCGTCATAGAGGGTCTCAATCACCAGGAGCCGGACCGGGTTCCGGTCGATTTCGGCAGTTCCTTTATCACCGGGATTCACTGCAGTCTCATCGAAGGCCTGCGCCGCCACTACGGCCTCGCGGAGCGCCCGGTGAAAATCGGCGAGCCTTACCAGATGCTCGGGATCGTCGAGGAAGACCTGCTCGACGCCATGGGAATCGATGTCCGGCCGATCTTCCCACAACGCACCATCTTCGGCTTTCCCAACGAGGATTGGACTCCGTGGACCACTCCCTGGGGACAACAGGTACTGGTCTCCAAACATTTCCAGACCACCACAGACCCGCACGGGAACACCTTCATCTTTCCCCAAGGCGACCGGTCCGCCCCGCCCAGCGGTCATATGCCCAAGACCGGCTACTTCTTCGACACCATCGAGCGAATCGACCCGGACTTCGACGAGGACGAATTGAAGCTCGAAGACAATCTCGAAGAGTTCGGCCCGATGTCGACGGAGGAGGAAACGTATTGGAGGGAACAGGCCGAACTCTCCCGGGGCTCCGACCGGGCCGTCTCCGTCCATCTGAACGGCACCGCCCTCGGCGACATCGCTCTGGTGCCCGCCCCTTTTCTGACCCATCCCAAGGGAGTCCGGGGCGTGGCGGACTGGTACATGCTCACATCCGAGGAACCCGATTTCGTCGGAAAAATCTTCGATCGGCAGACCGAGATCGCCATTCACAACATGGAAAAACTCCACAAAATTGCGGGCGATGTGATTGATGTTGTGGTCGTCTGCGGCACCGACTTCGGCACCCAAACCTCCCTCTTCTGCAGCGTCGAAACCTTTGAACGGATCTGGCTGCCGCGCTACAAAAAGATCAACGACTGGATCCATAAAAACACACGCTGGAAAACCTTCAAGCACTCTTGCGGCGCCGTGGAACCATTGCTCGACAGTTTTATCGAATCGGGCTTCGATATCATCAATCCGGTCCAATGCTCGGCCGACGGCATGGATCCACAGTTGTTGAAAAACAAATACGGCGACCGCCTCACCTTCTGGGGCGGAGGCGTCAACACCCAGCAAACGCTTCCATTCGGCACCCCGCAGCAGGTCCGCGACGAAGTGATCGAACGCTGCCGGATTCTCGCCCCGGGCGGCGGTTTCGTGTTCAACACCATTCACAACATCCAGGCCCGCACTCCCACCGAA
Organism: Opitutales bacterium; assembly: GCA_007132315.1. Classification (GTDB taxonomy): domain Bacteria; phylum Verrucomicrobiota; class Verrucomicrobiia; order Opitutales; family T3Sed10-336; genus SLOW01. The sequence goes on along the minus strand of SLOW01000121.1, from coordinate 1,951 downwards.
AACGTCGTCGCCATGCTCGATGCGGTGCGGGAGTTCAATGGGATGGCGGCTCCATGAAACCAGCCGGCCATCACGCCCTACTCGCCTGCGATGTTTTCAAGGAGGAAATCAACCATTTTGTAACAGCCTCCCCTCCCTGGTGCGCCGCGGTCTTCCTGGAGATGGGACTCCACGACCGGCCGGACCAACTTCGGCAAACAGTCCAACAACGAATCGCTTCCCTCGAGGCCGACCACCCGCAACTGCAAACCATCCTACTCGCCTACGGCCGCTGCGGAAACGGCTTGCTCGGCGTCAGGGCGGAACGTTGCCGCGTGATCCTCCCGCAGGCACACGACTGCATTTCCATCCTGCTCGGCGGACGAGCTCAGCACGACGCCGTCCTGAAGAAGAATCCGGGGACTTATTTCTACTCGCCAGGGTGGATCCGCGGAAAACGCGTCCCCGGGCCTGACCGGGAACAACACCTGCGTGAACTCTACTCCGAACGTTACGGCGACGACGAGGAGATGCTCGACGAATTGGTCGACGCCGACCGGGAAGCTTTCGCCCACCACAACCGCGCGGTCTACCTCTCCATTTTCAACAAACCGGCCGCCGAAAACTATTGCCGCGACTGTGCCTCCCACCAGGGCTGGGAATTCCAATGCCTGAAAGCGGATCCTTCCTTTCTCCTCCAGCTCATCAACCGGGACTGGAACTCCGACCGGTTTCTGATCGTCCCGCCCGATCATTCGATCGAGGCCGATTCCGACGGCACCCTCGTCGCCCGCCCCTGATGTCATGTCCCGATCCGACATTCTCATCGACATGCCCGGTGGACGCCGTTACCTCCGCGCCACTCCAGCCGACACATCCCGGATCCTCTCCGATTGGCTCGAAACGGAACATCTTCCGCTGAACACGCGCTGCGGCGGACGCGGACTTTGCCGAAGCTGCCTGGTGGAGGTCGACGGAACTCCGCGCCGCGCCTGCCAAATCACCTGCGCCCAGCTCCCGGCCGACGGGGCCTCCATACGCATCCCTGAGGCGTCGGTGCGTGACCAAAGTCTGAACGGAGTGAGTTCCTTCGAGATCGGAACACATTCCCATACGCTTCGCCTCCGGCCCGGCATCGGCCTGGCTCTCGATATCGGAACCACCACCGTCGCCGCCGCGCTCTGGGATCTCGCGACCGGCAAATGCCTCGCCGACGGATCCGCCGCCAACGAACAACGGCGCTACGGCGACAACGTCCTTTCCCGTATCGATCACGCCATTACTCAAGGAGGCACCTGCCCCAAACTGCAAGCAGCCTTGGTCCGGGACGCTCTCGGACCTTTGATCGACCGCCTTTGCCGGAACGCCGACGTCGAACCGTCGAAAATCACCGAAGGGATCGCCGCCGGCAACACCGTGATGCTGCACAGCCTGACCGGATCCCGGCTATCGGGCTTCGCTTCGTACCCCTTCGAGCCGGAGTTCCTCGAAGCCAGGACCGTTCCCTCCGCGAGCCTCGGGTTTTCAACCGATTTCCCCCTCATGCTCGCCGGCAGTCTCGGACCGTTCGTCGGGGCCGACATCACCGCGGGCGCTTTGGCCTCCGGTATTCTGGAACTCGAACGCCCGGCTCTCCTGATCGATTTCGGCACCAACGGCGAAATTCTGCTCAAAACCGCCGACGGCTTTCTCGCCACCGCCACCGCCGCCGGCCCCGCCTTCGAAGGCGGCCGCCTGAACTGCGGCGCCCCGGCCGCCAAAAACGTGATTTCAGCTCTCACCCGCGAATCCGGCCGCTGGTCCCACCTGCCTTCCACCGGCGAAAAACGAGTCCGCCCGTCGGCGATATCGGGAGCGGCCTACGTCGACTTCCTCGCCCTCGCCCGGACGGAAGGCCTGCTCAATGCAATGGGACGCTTCGAGTCGAACCATCCGGAAGTCGAAAGACGCGAAGGTCCCGACGGACCGGAAT
>SLOW01000178.1 GCA_007132315.1 Opitutales bacterium | reverse complement strand
CGGCCGAACGCGAACAGGATCTTGTCGTGCAGCCATTCCAGGGCAATGATTCGGGATCCTGGAGCGATGGGAGAAGTCATGATTAACACCGGCAGGCTACCCGGTAGGAAGTTGAGGATCAAGGATTTCCTGAGCTAAAGGCGTCTTCACTTTCCCGGATTAGGCTCGAATATTCCCAAGTCGTGCGAGAATGCCCGGAACGACACCTGGCAAATTTCCGAGAAATGCAAACCGTTGTGGTCGAACGGCAAACTTAGGATTGGTATTTGCCCTGGTCTTCTTCCTTCGGTCTCGGTTGGAAGAACTCGGGCCTTTTCCAGGATCAACCGCTCGGCCGACCAGAGCATGGCGAGGGCGTCGATGAGGTCGTCTTGTGCCGCACCTTTGCCGCGGATCCGGGACCAGAGGTCGGTGACGAGTCCCTGGCCGAAGTGGGATTCGTTTAATCGAACGCACTCGGTCCGGCCGGTGATTCTCTTTTTGGGAGATTCCATTGGGCGGCCGGTCCAGGCGGCGAAGCTGACTTCCGGGTGGCCTTCTCGGACCTTTGACTGTCCGGGGTCGTGTTTGCGAATGACCTAGTCGATCTCCCGGATCTGTCCCGTGATGCCTCAGGCTTGCCGCGACATTTCCTTGCCCTCGATGGAGCGCAGGATTTTGGAAGCCGTGGCCCAACTGTTCGCATGCAGTGCCGGTCGGATGGGGGCGGAGAAAATACTCGTTTTGCGCTGCCAGCCGAGATAGCGGCGGGCTTCGATGTCGGCTTTGCGGGGACTGGTTTCCGGAAGACCGATCGGGACATCGATCAAAAGGAGGTGGTCGGGAAGGAGGGCGCGAAACAGGGAATCGCCGTCCGGAAAGATCTCCGCCGTGACCGGGCCGTTTGCAACGCGGCGGACCACCACCCAGCCCGAGCGGCATCCGTCAGCACCTGCGATGTTTGGAGAAGTCATCTTGTGCTACCCTCATGGAAATCGGGAAGCCCTCTATGGAGGCGACCACGGGAGGCCGGGGCATCGCTATCAACTACTCATGAGTGTGATTTGGTATGAAGAGCCCTCAAGATCCGTGATGGATTTGTGACGGATTGAAGTAGGTTATGAGGGTATTCCTGGCATAACGTGGCAACGAAAATATTCGCTCCCTTCTTTCCGGTTTCGAGCTATAACCTGCTGAATTAGCGGGTTAGGGCGAATTGTGGAGGCGGAGAGGGAGGGATTCGAACCCTCGAAGCCTTTCGGCTTAGCGGTTTTCAAGACCGCCGCAATCGGCCACTCTGCCACCTCTCCTGATAACGGGTGTCCGAAGGGGGGAAGGTTAGGGCAAGGGAGGTGAAAACCGCAAGTGTGAATGGTGCGGATAAAGTTGCCGGTTGCCACGGGGGTGATTCGGAGGCAAATTTTCCTTTTTCATGACTGAGGACAGCGACAAGGAAGAACGGTCTGTTCGGGAGTTTCCTGAAGATGAGTCGGATGAGAGTGGCGGGCAGAAGGCCATGGGGTTTCTGGATCACTTGGAAGAGATGCGCGGCGTCCTGATCAAGAGTCTGACGGTTTTTGTCCTGGCCGCGGTGTTGGTTGCGTTTTTTCTGCGGGACTTTGCGACGGTGTTGAACCGGCCCCTGCGGCTCGCGATCGGTGAGGGTGGGGGGCTGGTGGATGGATTGGTTACCACGTCGCCGATGGCGGTGTTTTCGGTGCTGGTGCAATTGTGTTTTCTGGGCGGGCTGGGGCTCTCCTTTCCGTTCATCCTTTATTTTGTGGCCCGGTTTGTGGCCCCGGCGTTGACCAGCCGGGAAATGAAACTGTTGCGTCCAGTTTGTCTCGGTTGCTTCATTCTCTTCCTGGGCGGTGCGCTGTTCAGTTATTTTGTCCTGGTACCGGGCGTGATCCGCTTTTCCGTCTCGCTCAACGAAATGCTCGGCTTGCAGTTGTTGTGGTCGGCGGACCGTTATTACAATATGCTGGTTTGGATGATGATCGGTATCGGAGCGGCGTTCCAGTTTCCGATGGTGATCTGCCTGCTGGTCTATACCGGTGTGATCAACACCCGGCAACTGCGCAACGGTCGTCCCTATGCCATCATTTCGTTTTTTGTCGCCGGCATGATGCTGACCGCGACTTGGGACCCGCTGACCCAGACGCTCGTGGCGCTGCCGATGTGGGGCCTCTACGAGATATCGATCCTGGTCGGACGACGGATGGAATGGGTGCGCGAACGCGAATTGGCGGAGCAGGGGCTGGAGGGGGGTGAGTAACGCGAAACCCCCGTCCGGCGACGTGACGGACGGGGGTTGCTGTTGGCGGGCGCGTGATGGATCGCGGATCAGAAGAGCACCCGCCAGGCGCCGTACACGGTGGTGGCCTTGAGGTCACCGTCGGCCGTGTCGTCGAGCTGCGAATATTCGACGCCTCCCATGATCTTGTTCGCATTTCCGGCGAAATAGTAGTTGGCGCCGCCGTAGATCGCCCGGTAGGTGTCGCCCCGGTCGTTGTCCAGTCCGGGCGCCCGGCGAGCGTAACGCGAGGCCGCGCGCAGACCGGCGTTGTTGTCGGAGTGGGCCTCCTCGTAACGCACTAATCCCTGGATCTTGTCGGTGAAATAATAGGAGGGCATGACGTACCAGCCGTAGGTGTCGTCGTCGTTGCGATCTTCGACCAGGATGAATTCCGAACGCAGATCGAACGGACCGCGCACATAGTGGCCGCTGACGCTGTAACCGTGACTGAATGCACCGCCGAAGCTGCCGCCGGCGTCGTCGGACGAGATGAAGTCGGCCCGGAAAGACAGGTCGTGGCCGTTGCCAATCAGATCGCCGACATCGATACCGCCGCTCAGATTGTACAGGTAGCGGGAGGGTGTGTTGTCCGGATTCCTGTTGGCCCGGTCCGTGTACACGCCCGCTCCGTAAGAGAAGCGGTCCTGCGAGCCGTCGAGGGCGACGCCGAGCTGGGCGCCCGGGGCGACGGTGTTGTTGATAAGGGTGCGTTCGACGGTGAGGATCGCCGCCGAGGACGTGTTTTCCTCGAATCCGAACGTCGGTTTGTCCACCCCGACTTTGATGTAGGCGGCGTCGTGCTCGCGCCATTGCAGGAAGGCGGAGCGCATCGACAGGCCGCTGCCGGGAACCAGGTTCGCTTCGAGCTGCGCGCGGACGTTCTGGAACAGATGTCCCCGGAAACCGAGGCGCACGCGGCGCAGTTCCAGGGTGCTGTAGTCCTCGCTGATTTCATCGTTGCTGACGCTGGTGTAGCCGAACTGGCTCTGGATGCGCCCGCGGATGCGGAAGTCGCGGAAGTTCGTCCCGGCCGGTTCCGCGGCGGGACGGGCGGCCTCCACCTTATCGCGCAGTTCGCGCGCCTGTTCGGCGGAGAGGGCGTTGTTCTCGGCCAGGGCGTCGATCAGATCGGTCATTCCGGCCTGGGCGGTGAGGGTGCCGGCGAGCAGAAGGGCCGTTCCCAGGGGGATGCGGCGCCGTGTCGAGGCGGTCATTTTTGTCGTGAGTCGATTCATTGTTTCTTGCTGAACGGTGGTTTTCGTTGGAAGCCATGTCCTGGCTTGCGGGCTGTTTGTAACCGCCGGCTGTTACGGATCCGTGGCGTTTGTGTGACGAGTGTGGAGCATTCGTGACGGACGGACCCGGAAGGGGCGTTTTTTCCTTGCCAGCGATCCTCGCGCGGGCCTCCCATGGAGGCATGGCGGTGACAAGGACCAAGGCGAAATATTTCACAGCCGGGGCTCTGGGGGCGATGATCTTGATTCTGGTGTTTCAGAACAGCGGCAATACCCGCCTCGATTTCCTTTTCTGGGATTTCACGCTTCCCAAGCTGGTGCTGATCCTGGTCACGTTTCTGGTGGGGGTGTTTGTGGGCAAGGTGCTCTTTCGCCGGCGCTAGCGGCCTGTCGGACTTGGACTAACGCCCGCGGCCGAAAGCACGCTGAAAGAGAGATTCGGAAAACCGCGATCTGTATGGGTAAGAAACATAAACAGGGAACCTTGGGGCCGATCGGAATCGCGGTGGTGATCCTGGTCGTGATCGCATTGCTGGTGAGCCGGGTCTTGAGCGGCTGAGGGCTCGACAGTCGCGGAGAAATCGCCACGATAGGGGAACGGTTGTCAAATGAATGCTATGAATAAAACCACCATTTCCCTGATTTCCTGTGTCCTGCTCGCGCTCTGTTTTTCCGTTTCCGCACTGCGGGCCGATTTTTACCTGAGCGGCGGTTTCGGTTTCGGGTTTCCCCGGGACCATACCGACGATGATGGCAACACCATCGAACTGGACGACGATCTGGGCGGTTCGATCGGCGTCGGCTACAATTTCGTGCCGCTGCGCGTGGAGGGCGAGTTGGTGTACCGGACATCCGACGTGCGCCGTTACGACGACGACCTGACCGGCAGCACGAGCGCCACCGGGAGCATCGACAACTTTGGTCTCATGGTGAACGCCTTTTACGATTTCCACACCGCTCAGTTGGCCCGACCCTACATCGGGGGCGGTTTTGGCGCCTCGCGCATATCCGCCGACGGGGTGCGCTGGGACGGCGAAACGCGGCTGAATGACACGGACACCGTCTTCGCCTACCAAGTGATGGCCGGTGTAGAGTACGAGATTTCCCGCAATGCCAGCGTCCGCGCCGGCTATCGTTTCTTCGGCACCCGCAACCCGACCTGGGACGACGTGCGTTTCGATGGATCGCGGATACACATGATCGAGGTTGGCGTGCGCGGCATGTTTTGATCGCGTCGGTCATTTGGACCGTTCCGGTCGGAGATCGCGCTGGCGATGAATCCCCTGGTCCGATTCGGGGCTTGTCTTTTCAAGGGCGGGCTTTGCTATGGGGAGGGTAGATGATTCGGATTGGCATCGACGGGGTTACCAAGAGGTTTGGTGAGGTGACGGCGCTTGACGGCCTCAGCCTGACTATCGAGCCGGGTGAGCTCTTTTTCCTGCTGGGTCCCAGCGGCTGCGGAAAAACGACCCTGCTGCGCACCCTCGCCGGATTCTACGCTCCGGATGCCGGACGGGTTTTTTTCGGCGACAAGGATGTCACGGGTGTTCCCGCGCACAAGCGCAACACCGGAATGATGTTCCAGAGTTACGCCCTTTGGCCGCATTTGACGGTCGAGAAGAACGTCGCCTTCGGTCTCGAGGAGCGCCGGGTGCCGCGCGACGAGATTCGCCGGCGGGTCCGGGAGGCGCTGGCTTCGGTGCACATGGACGGCTACGGCGGGCGCAAGCCCAACCAGTTGTCGGGCGGGCAGCAGCAGCGGGTGGCCCTGGCCCGGGCGCTGGTGATCCGGCCGCAGTGCCTTTTTCTCGACGAGCCCCTGTCGAATCTCGACGCCAAGCTGCGCCTGGAGATGCGCGGGGAAATCCGGCGGATCTGCAAGGAGTTTGAACTGACGGCGGTTTATGTCACCCACGATCAAAAGGAAGCGCTGTCGATCTCGGACCGCCTGGCTGTCCTCGACGCCGGGAAGGTTTTGCAGGTCGGCACGCCCTGGGAGGTGTACCGGCGCCCGGTTTCCGAGACGGTGGCCCACTTCATCGGCGAGACCAATTTTCTGGAGGGGGTTGTGCTCCGTTCGGGCGCGGGAATGGCGAGCGTACACACCGCGTTGGGGGAAATGCAGGGGGTGTGTGTCAACGGCGGCGAGGAGCCGCCCTCCGGCGCCGAGGTCCTCGTGTCCATCCGGCCGGAAGGCTGGCGGCTGGAGCGATTTCGCGACGAAACGAACTGTGTGCCGGGGCGGATCGGACGCACGGTCTATCTCGGGGAGGTTTCCCGGCACGAGTTTGTCGCCGGGGAGCACGTCTTGAAAGTATTCGAGTTGAACCCGCGCTTTTCGGGCGGCTCCGGGGTCGAACTGTACGCCAGTGTGGATCCGGAGGACGTGGTGATTCTGATGAGGAGGTAGGACCGCGATGATGGCGAAAGCAGGCATAATCGTGGCTCTGGCGGTGGTGGTTGCCCTGCCTTTCCTGTTGCGCCCCCCGGAGGACGTCGCTCGCGACTACGACCACGTGCTCGTGGTGGTAACGCCCCACAACGAAGCGATTCGTCACGAATTCGCCCGCGGTTTCAGCCGTTGGTATGAGGAGCGCACAGGCGACAGCGTGCGCATCGATTGGCGGATTCCCGGCGGCACCAGCGAGATCGCCCGGATGCTCGGCGCGGAGTACCAGGCGGCGTTCCGCAACCACTGGACCCGTGATCTCGGACACCGGTGGAGTCGGGAGGTGCTGGGGGGCTTTGATGATGCCGGGATCGACCCGGAACGCGAGACGCCCGCCGGCAGGGCGCGGCGGACGTTTCTGGAATCCGATGTGGGGATCGGCATCGACGTGTTTTTTGGGGGCGGGAGTTTTGAGTTCAACCGGCAGGCGCGCGCCGGGCGGCTGGTGGATTCCGGGCTGAGGGAGATTCGGCCGGAATGGTTCGGCGATGAGACGATCCCGCTCGAAGTTTCCGGTGAGCCGTTCCGCGACGAGGAGGATCGATGGATCGGCGTGGTGCTCTCGAGTTTCGGGATCATTTACAACACCGTGTCCCTCGACCGTTTGGGAATCGACCCGTATCCGGAAAGGTGGACCGATCTGGGCGATCCGCGGTTGCGCGGCGAGGTGGCCCTGGCCGATCCCACCAAGAGCGGATCGATCGCCAAGGCGTTCGAGATGGTGATCCAGGAACAGATCCAGGACGTCCGCAACGAGCTCGGCGGGGAGGGCGACTATGTTTGGGAGGGGTGGGAGCGTGCCATGCGGCTGATCCAAGTCATGGGCGCGAACGCGCGGTACTTCACCGACTCCGCCAGCCAGCCGATCGTGGATGTGTCCCTGGGTGATGCCGCGGTCGGCATGAGCATCGATTTCTACGGACGGTTTCAGGAGGAGACGTTGGTGCGACGGGGGTCCGACCGTTTTCGCTACGTCACGCCGGTCGGGGGATCGACCCTCTCGGTCGATCCGATCGCGATGTTGCGGGGAGCCCCCAATCCGGAACTGGCGCGCGCTTTTATCGAGTACACGGTTTCGCTCGACGGGCAGAAGTTGTGGAATTTTCGGCCGGGCAGCGAAGGCGGACCGGAACGCTTCGCGCTGCGGCGGATTCCGGTCCGACGTGATTTCTACCGGGAGGCGTGGCGGGAACGGCGATCCGATCCCGATGTGCTGCCGTACGAAACGGCGGATGAATTCGTGTATCACCCGGAATGGACAGGTCCGCTCTTTCGGGAAATGAGTTTCATCGTCCGGGTGATGTGCCTCGACGTGCACGACGAACTGCGCGAGGCGTGGCGGGCGCTGATCCGGGCGGATTTTCCGCCTCGCGCCACCGAAGTCTTCCGCGACGTCTCCCGTGTCTCCCACGCGCGTGCCGGCGACACGGTGGCGCCCGCGTTGCGCTCCCCGGATCCGGTTGATGAAGTGCGCCTGGCGCGGGAGCTCGGGGCCGCCTTTCGCGATCAGTACAGGCGGGCGGCCGAACTCGCCCGCCGGGGAGAATAAGTCAGTCCAGCCAAGCCTCGGGACACAGTTTCCGGGGATCCGGATCGTCCGTCTCCGCGAAGTACACGGCCATCCGGAACAAATGGAGCTTGAATCGGGGCGCCTCCGGTTTTCGCTTCCTGAGCTCGTCGAAGAGAACGTCCGGCGACCGCCCGGCCAACTCATAAGTGCGGGAAAACCCCAGGTCGATCAAATCCCTGGCGGTGCCGGCATCCATTCGCGGGATCAGCATGAAGTGCGAATTCAGCGCTTCGTAATCGGTTTTCTCTTCTTTTTTTTTACGGACCATGACGGAATTTCAGCTTGAACAAGTTACTGCTGCGTCCGG
>SLOW01000247.1 GCA_007132315.1 Opitutales bacterium | reverse complement strand
CGAACTCATGATTCACCGCGACGGCAACTTTGTCGCCCGAGTGCGCGTCTCGCGTGCGGAACCCACCGAAAGTGTCGCCCAGGTCGTGCGAGCCGATCAGACTATCCGCACGGGTGACAACGTTCGCGTGACCCAGGCTCGTTACAACTGATGATCAACAGGTTGAGACATATCGGAGCCGCCATCCTGCTCGCCGCCGCGTTCATCCTCGGCGGTTGCGCCACCCACGATCCGGACGATTCCTCCATCCCGTGGAACCGGCCGGCCCAGTGGGAGGACCGGCCGCCCGGTATGGGTTTTTGACGCCGTTGACCCGTTCTCCCCAAACGGAATCGCCCACTTCTCCCGATCCGGCTTCCCGATCCGGCGCCCTTCATGTGGTGGCCACGCCGATCGGAAACCTGGCCGACTTGAGCCCACGCGCGCGAGAGATCCTCGCCGGCGCCGACGCTCTCCTCTGCGAAGACACCCGGACGGCCGCCAAACTGCTCGCGCGCTGGGAGATCTCGGGCGTGCCGATGCTCGCCCACCACGAGCACAACGAACGGGCCCGGGCCCCCCATCTGGCCGAACGGATCGCCGGCGGGGAGAGCTTCGCCCTGATCTCCGACGCCGGAACCCCCGGGCTCAGCGACCCGGGTTTTCGCCTCGTGCGGGAATGCCGCCGTCGCGGGCTGAACGTGATCTCCATTCCAGGTCCCAACGCCGCTGTCGCGGCGTTGTCCATCGCCGGATTACCGACGGACGCGTTCTTTTTCGCCGGATTCCTCCCGCCCAAGAAAGCCGCCCGGCAACGTTTCTTCGAAGCCCACCGCTCGTTTCCACACACGATCTGCCTCTACGAATCGTCCCACCGCATTGAAAAATGCCTGAACGATCTCGTCGAGTCACTCGGCCCCGAGCGGACCATCGCGGTCGCCAAGGAACTCACCAAGATCCACGAGCAAGTCCACACCGGCCCCGCGGGCGATATTCGCGACCGGTTCAAGAGCCTCAGTCGCAAGGGTGAATTCGTGGTGCTCATCGCGCCGGACGGGTTCGTCCTGTGACCGGTCGGGACGTCAGTGGCGACCTGTCTCCCCCGCAACGGCCCGCGTCGGGGCTTTGCGTTACCGCGTCTCGATGGAATGGATGCGTTCCTCCAGTTTTTTGGCGGAAACTTTGACCGGCGTGCCCAGTTCCTGGGCGAACACGGAAACCTTGAACTCCTCGATCAGCCAGCGCAGTTCCTCCAATTCGCAGCGATCATACCCCTTCGCTCCGGCCTCCCGCTCCAGTCGCTCGAGGGCTTCCGCGAACGGGCGGACGCGCGCCTGTTTTTCCTCGTCTTTGACGGGATTGATCCTCGCGCGTTCGAGCCGAACCTGGACCGCTCGCAAATAACGGGGCAGGTGGACCAGACGGGCATAGGGAACGGCTTCCAGGATATCCAGCGCGACCAGGCCACTCACCGCCTTCGGCACCCACGCCTGCTCCGCCGCTTTCCCGGTCAGCAATTCGCGCCGCCGCTTCAGGATGTCCTCTAGGGTGTCAGCCAGCCGTGCGGGCAGGCCGCGCATTTCCTCGCGGGCACGCGCCAGCAAAGCTTCGAAACGTTCCCGTTTCAGCGGCAGCACCGGATCGCGCAGGTACAAATGCCTGAGCAGATTGGCATACGCGGCCTCTTCGATCGGTGAGGCGGGGTGCAAGGTAGCGTAATCCGGCCCCAGTTCGCGCAAGGCTTTCAGGTCCCGGCGCAGCCAGGCCAGGTCCTTGCCCGCCACCCGCACGCAAAGCGCCAGCAAACCTTCCCGGCTGGACGCTTCCGCCTCTGCGCGCGAGCGGAACAGGCGCAGTCCGGCCGTGCCGTCGTTTTCCCGGCAAAGGCCGGGAAACGCCTCCACCGGAACCCCCGCGATCTCACCGGCGCGCAAACTCTCCGGCACGTCGCCGAAGGTCCATCCGGTGACGCCCGAACACTCCCACCGGGCCGCCGCTTCGCGCCACCCCGGCAGCGCATCCGCTCCGGACCCGTCGCGAGCCGCCGATTCCCGGCGCCGGTCGCAACGCTCGACCACCCGGTCCCAGTCGCGGCCGGACGCGAGCGTCCGGTTGCCGGTATCCTTCACCTCGATACGCGGCTTCAGGTATTCGGGAACGTTTTCTTCAGGCCATTCTCCGCGCCCGATGCGAACGCCGTAACGCGAAGCGATCTCCTCGCTCAGCACCTCCGTCAGCGGTCGCGCCGAAGGTTTCAGGACATCCAGTAATTCACCGACTTTGTCGCCGATGGGAAAAAGGCGCTTGCGGGTGGTTTTGGGCAGGCCGCGCAACAAACAATCGATCCGTTCCTCCAGGTAACCGGGAACCAGCCAGTCGAGCATCCCGGGGCGCAGGGCGGACACTTCTTCGATCGGCACATTGAGGGTGACTCCGTCCCTCTCCTCGCCGGGCGTGTAATTGTATTCCAGGGACACCGCGCGTTCTCCGAGCCGGACCTCGGCGGGGAAAGCGCCGGAATCGAACGTTTTCCCGCCCCCGTCGGGAAGGTCGTTTTCGCCGAGCCTGAGAAAATCATCGTTCCCTCGGTCACGGATCAACCGCCGCAATTCCGCGACGCAGGCCGCGTCACCGATCCGCTCGCGGTAAAACGCGTAAAGCCGTTCCTCCATCGCCCACCCGGCGCTCTGTCGCAACCGCGTGCGCCGTTCCTGGAATTCCCGGCACAGCTTGCGGTTGTGCTCGAGAAAGCCGAACCGCTCGCGCACCTCATCCGCCACCAAGCCGTCGCGAACGAAAATTTCCACCGCATCCTCCCGCTGGTGCCGTTCGTATCCGACCCGTCGGCGCCGGACTTCCAGACCGTACAAAAACATCCGTTCACCCGCCAGCACCTGGCCGGATTTCGCCTCCCAACGCGGTTCCGAAACCACCGCCTTGCACAAGTGAGCGCCCAGCGCGGGCAGCCAGTCCGGCTCGATCCGCGCGCAGGTGCGGGCGTACAGACGTCCGGTCTGGAACCATTCGCCGGCCATGATCCATTCCGGACCTTTGTTCCGGGGTTTTTCTTGCTGCGCTTTCTTTTTCGCCCCGCCAACTTTCGCGAACCGGGCCGCCTCCCGATCGAAGAGTCCCGATCCCGGGAACACCATGGCCTTGCGGTAGTGGGTGGCGAGGAAGCGGTTGCCTTCGTCGCGCTTCGCCACGTTTCCCAACAGTCCGCTGAGAATCGACCGGTGGATCGCCGCGCAATCCGCGGGTGTCTTGTTCGGGCGGTATTGCTTGAGGTCTATCAGCACCTCGACCAGTTGCCGGTGCAGATCCCGCCATTCGCGCAAGCGGGTGTAGGAGAGAAAATGCGTCTTACAAAACTTGCGCAACCGCCCCTGGCTCAGGCGTTCGGTTTCGTCGTGGTAGGCTTCCCAAATATTGAAAAGAGTCAGAAAATCCGATTCACGGTTCAGGAACCGGCGGTGCATCTCATCGGCCGCCGCCCGCGCTTCCACAGGCCGCTCGCGGGGATCCTGGACGCTTAGACCGGAGGCGATGACAAGCACCTCGCGCAGCGCGTTCTCCCGCAGCGACTCCAGCAGCATCCGCCCGATGACCGGATCCACCGGCAGGCGGGCCAGGCGGTGGCCGAGATCGGTCAGTTCCCGCTTTCGGTCGAGGGCGCCGAGATCCTGGAGGAGGGTGTATCCGGCCTTGATCGCCTTGTCGTGGGGTGGATCGATGAAGGGGAACCGCTCCACCTCCCCGAGCTGGAACGCTTTCATCCGCAGTATGACGGAAGCCAGATTCGACCGGAGAATTTCCGGCGGGGTGAATCGCGATCGGGCCTCGTAGTCCTCTTCCGCATAGAGTCGCACACAGACACCGTCGGCCACCCGGCCGCAGCGGCCTTTGCGCTGGTCGGCGCTGCTACGGGAAATCGGTTCCACGGGAAGCCGCTGAGTCCGGGTCTGGGGACTGAATCGGCTGATCCGCGCCAGGCCCGTGTCAATGACGTAGCGGATTCCGGGAATCGTAAGCGAGGTCTCCGCGATATTGGTCGCGATAATGATCTTGCGGCGATTCGAGGACTGGAAAATCCGCTGTTGATCCCCCCCGCTCAACCGACCGAACAGAGGCAGGATTTCGCACCCCGGGAGTCGCCGGTCCTCGATCAGGTCGCGGGTTTCCCGGATGTCGCGCTCCCCGGGCATGAAAACGAGGATGTCGCCGCCGGAACGGCCGCTGACAATTTCCTCGACCGCGGCGGCCGCCGCCTCGATGTAGGTCAGCTCGCCCTCCTCCTCCAGAAAGGCGTCCAACGGCCGGTATTCCGTTTCCACCGGATAGGTGCGGCCCGAGACCTCGACGACCGGGGCCCCACCGAACGCCCGGGAAAAGGTCTCCGGGTCGATGGTGGCCGACGTGACGATCACCTTGAGGTCGGGCCGGCGCTCCCGCAGGCGCCGCAGGTGTCCGAGCAGAAAATCGATATTGAGACTGCGCTCGTGAGCCTCGTCGATGAGGATCACCTCGTATTCGGTCAGATCCGGATCGCCCTGGATCTCCGCGAGGAGCACGCCATCGGTCATCATCTTGATCAGCGTTCCCGGATACGTTTGGTCCGAAAAGCGGATCTTGCAGCCGACCTCACGTCCCCAGACCACATCGAGCTCCTGGGCGACACGCTGCGAGACCGAGAGCGCCGCGACCCGCCGCGGCTGGGTGCAGGCGATTTTCCCCGCCACCCCGAGTCCCGCCTCCAGGCACATTTTTGGGATCTGGGTGGTCTTGCCCGAGCCGGTTTCTCCCGCGACAACCACCACCGGGTGTTCCCGGATCAGCGCGACAATTTCCTCGCGGCGCGCGGTGATCGGAAGCTCTGGAGGATAGGAAACCCGGGGCAGGCGATCGCGTCTGCTCTTCCAGATCCCGTGCGAGCGCCGCAATCGCCCCGCCAACCGCCGGTCGGCCAACGTGCGTTCCTCCCCCTGCTCCGCCCACAAGCGCAGGTAGTGCAAGCGGTCCGCCACCAGGCATTCCCGCGGATCCGGGATGGGTGAAGGGTGCTGACGCGGAGACGGCATGGTGTCAATCGATCAGAGAACCCACGGTTCAATCCTCAACTTCGGGCCGCGACGAAAACCATCGATACGATTGGTTCGGGCATCCTGATCCACAGGGAGACAGCGCGCCCGGACCGTCAATCACCGCCCATGCCCGCCCGGTTCACGGGGATCTCGTCCGCTTCCTGACCACCGCGCCGGTTGCGCATGTAGAAGAACCGGTTGATGTCGTCCACGGACAACTCCTCCTCGCCGCCGAGTTCGGCGCGAACCTCGCCCATGGGGCCGTCGAACCGGCGCACCGCGACATTTTCATGGCGGAGAGCGTCGCGGGAATGCTCCACCTCATCGAGGTTGCGGATGAACGCCTGGCGACCTTCGAAACGCGACATCGACGTTGCCTTGCGGTCGAACGAAAGCCTCCGGTGCTTCATGACCTCGCGCTCGCGCGGCGCCATATCGATATTCGCCCGCTTGCGTCCCAGCGTGTTGTAGTTGGCGTGCCACTCCTGGACGGAAAAACGCTTCTCCGCGATGGCGGCGTTGCGTTGGAACGTCCGGGATTCGGTGGAAAAGCGTTCCCCTTCGACCGGGGCGCGACGTCCGAAATCCGAACGCGTCACATCGCGCGCCGAAGCGGCGGCGGGCCACAGCAGGGACGTGGCCAGCAGTACGATCGCGCATCGAAGAGTGAACGCCATGCCCATGGGATTAGAAAAAAATTCCCTCTCAGATCAAGCCCCGAATCCCGGCATCATCACCATCAAAGTCGAGATAGGAGCCGAGAGCAGTCCGCTTTCGGCCCCGTTCCCCTTGTCGAAAGGTGATTTGCGCTCAGCCGGCCTCACTCGGTTTGGTTTCTTCAGTCATTTCACTTCCGTAGGGCAGTTTGATGCGGAGATTGCGATACTTGGGAAGGCCGGTTCCGGCCGGAATCAGGTTGCCCATGATCACGTTCTCCTTGAAGCCCTTAAGCTCGTCCACTTTGCCGAGAGTGGCGGCGTCGGTGAGCACGCGCGTGGTTTCCTGGAAGGAGGCCGCCGAAATGAAACTTTCGGTTTCCAGCGCCGCCTTGGTGATACCCAGCAGAATCGGCTCGCCTTCCGCCGGTTTGCCGCCGGCGTCCGTGATCCGCTGGTTCTCCTCGAGAAACGCGGTCCGATCCACCTGTTCACCCCAGAACCAATCGGTGTCACCCGGATCGGCGACACGGATCTTGCGCAGCATCTGGCTAATAATGACCTCGATGTGCTTGTCGTTGATGGTGACGCCCTGCAAGCGGTATACCTCTTGGACTTCCGAAATCAGGAAGTCGTAGAGCGCGGTGGGGCCGAGAACATCGAGAATTTCGTGTGGGTCGGCCGAACCTTCGGTGAGGTGTTGCCCCTTGTGCACGTAATCCCCGATCTGAACGATGATCTGCTTGCCGTGGGCGATAAGGTGTTCCTCCTCTTCACCGCTGTCCTGATTGGTGACAACGAGTTTCTTTTTGCCGCGGACGGTTCCGCCCATCGACACGATGCCGTCGATCTTGGCCATTTCGGTCGCCTCCTTGGGACGGCGGGCCTCGAAGAGCTCGGCCACCCGGGGAAGACCGCCGGTGATGTCCTTGGTACGGGACGCCTGGCGCGGGGTCTTGGCGAGGAGGGCTCCGGGGGCGATTTCGTCACCCTCGTTGACAACCACCTGGGCGCCGGTGGGAATCGCGTAGGACGCAACCAGCTTGCCCTTGTCGTCACAGATCTCCACCTGCGGGTTCAGGTCCTCCTTGTGCTCGATCACGGCGGTGGCGACCTGGCCGGTGCTTTCGTCCAGTTCGCGCTTGACGGTGACTCCCGAAATCATGTCGTGGAAGCGCACCTTTCCGGACTTCTCCGAGAGAATCGGAATGTTGTACGGATCCCACATGGCGAGCGCATCGCCGCTCTTGATCTTCTCGCCGTCGCCCACCGTCAGGACCGAACCGGCCACGATATTGTGGGTTTCGAGCTCGCGATCTTCCTCCTCGTCCATGATGCGGATGGAACCGGTCTTGTTGAGCACGATACTCGCGCCCTCAGTGGTGCGCACCAGGCGCAGTCCCTTGTACTGGACGGTACCGCTGTGGCGTACCCGGATCTCCGGATTGCGGAAGCCGCTGCTGGCGATACCCCCGATGTGGAAGGTACGCATCGTGAGCTGGGTGCCCGGCTCGCCGATCGACTGGGCGGCGATGATACCGACGGACGTCCCAGTCTCCACCAGACGATTCGTCGCCGGGTTGATTCCGTAGGCCTGCGCGGGGATACCGTTCTTGGTCCGACTGGTCAGAGGCGACATCACCTTGACCCGGTCGATGCCGGCGTCGTCGATGCGCCGGGCGATTTCCTCCGTGATGAGTTCGCCGCTCTTGATAATGGTTTCCGACGGATTCAGCGGATCCTTGATGTCGTCACTGGCGGTCCGGCCGGCGATGCGTTCGCTGAGGCTGACGATTTCGTCCTCCCCTTCGAAGATCGCCTTTTTCCAGATGCCCGCACGGGTGTCCACATCCTCGTCGGTGATCACGAGATCCATGGAGACATCGCACAGTTTCCGGGTGAGGTACCCCGCGTCGGCGGTTTTCAGGGCTGTATCGGCCAATCCCTTGCGCGCGCCGTGGGTGGAAATGAAGTATTCGAGCACCGTCAATCCCTCGCGGAAGGAGGACAGGATCGGACGCTCGATAATCTCTCCGGACGGTTTGGCCATGAGCCCGCGGGTTCCGCAGAGCTGGCGAACCTGTTGACGATTGCCCCGGGCGCCGGAATCCATCATGAGGAAGACTGGATTGACCTCGTCCTTG
>SLOW01000198.1 GCA_007132315.1 Opitutales bacterium | reverse complement strand
CCCATCCCGCGACGAATTGACCTTGGATTACCCTTTACTTGCCTGTCTCCCCCCGATTACCCTGAATTCCGCATGACGGACCGCTCTTCCCGCTCCCGAATACAACCGACCGGTCCCCGGAAACAGCCGGCACAGCCTCCGGACATCAAGAAGGACTCGGCAAGGTCGCCCAAGAAGGTAACCCGGTCGCGGCGCACCGGCAAGAAGCCGCCCGCGTCTCCTTCCATCCCCGCTGAGAAGAGCCCGCCGGCTCCAGCGGAGTCCGAAACGTCGAAATCGACCCCGGTGTCCCCGATAGAACTGTCGCTTCTGGACGAACTGGAAATGGCGGCCGAAGCCGGGTTCGCCCAAGAAGAAGCCGCCCGTCGCAAGGAGCCCGAGCCGGTTCCGGCCGATCCGACGGAACGGACGTCCCATGCCAACCTTTTTCTGCGCCCCGGCATCCCGTCGATGTTCGTGGTCATGGTGACTCCGGAACTGGCGCCTGTCGCCAAGATCGGCGGCCTGGCCGACGTCGTGTACGGGCTGACCCGGGAACTGGAAATCCGGGGCAACGCGGTGGAGATCATCCTGCCCAAGTACGACAGCCTCCGGTGGGACCACATCCGCGACCTGCAGCCGGTGTTCCACGACCTCTGGGTCCCCTGGTACGACGGCGCGGTGCACTGCACCGTCTATTTCGGTTTCGTGCACGACCGGATGTGTTTCTTCATCGAGCCGCACTCCGAGGACCGCTTTTTCGAACGCGGCAAGGTGTACGGCGACCGCGACGACGTGTACCGGTTCGCCTTCTTTTCCCGGGCGGCCACGGAGTTTCTCCTGCGTTCCGGCAAGCACCCGGACATCATTCACTGCCACGACTGGCAAACGGCCCTGGTCCCGGTGTTTCTGTTCGAAATATACCAGAAGCTCGGCATGACGCACCCGCGCGTCTGTTACACCATCCACAACTTCAAACACCAGGGGCTCTGCGGCGGGAACCTCCTGCGGGCGACCGGCCTGCATCGCCCTGAGCATTTCTTCGATCAAACCCGATTGGGCTGGAACGCGCCCGACTGCCTCAACCCGATGAAGGGCGGCATCGTGTACAGCAATTTCATCACCACCGTTTCGCCGACCTACGCGGGGGAGGCCCGCGACAAGGGGAACGCGTTCGGCCTGGAGCCGGTGTTGCACACGCACGGGATCAAGTACGGAGGGGTCCTCAACGGGGTGGATTGCGAGGTCTGGAACCCGGCCACCGATCCCCACCTGCCCGCCCATTACACGGCCGACAACCTCGACGGCAAGTACCGCAACAAAAATGCGCTGCGCGAGCGCTTCCTCATGGCCGACAACGAACGGCCGATCATCTCCTACGTCGGGCGCCTCGACTCCCAGAAGGGCCTCGACCTGGTGCGCCATGCCCTCTTCTACTGCGTCAATCACGGCGCTCAGTTCGTGCTGCTCGGAACTGCTCCGGAGGAATCCGTCAACGACCATTTCCGCCGCATCAAAGGGGAAATCAACGAGAATCCCGACTCCCATCTCGAGATCGGTTTTCAGGAGGAACTCGCCCACCTGGTTTATGCGGGGTCCGATATGATCATCGTCCCCAGCCGCTTCGAACCCTGCGGATTGACGCAGCTCATAGGCATGCGCTATGGTACCATCCCGATCGTTCGATCCGTCGGCGGCCTCGCCGACACCGTCTTCGACAAGGACTACTCGGACAGACCGTTGCACGAAAGAAACGGATACGTATTCCACCACGACGACAATGCGGGCATCGAATCCGCCCTGGCTCGCGCGATCGCGTGTTACTACATGTACCCCGAGCACTTTCGCAGACTCATCGTAAACGCCATGAAAGCGGACTACTCCTGGAACATTCCGGGCCAGCACTACCTGAACATCTATGACCACATTCGAAGCAAGTAGGACGGTTATCACATTCCCTCTGAGGCTCCGTGTCGCGGGGGCAGCATTCACTCCGGCGAGCCGGATCCGTTTCAATCAGCCGTTGTGGCACTATCGAGTCGTTCATGGCGGAAATAAAGTCTGAGCATACCGGAAACGCACCCCGCTCCATGCCGGCGCGAGAGGGTATCCGAGCCACGAACGGTGTTCCTTTCGAAACGGAAGGGGAAAGCTATCTGCAAATCATCCCGGCGGATCCTCACCGCCTGTTGGCCTATTGGCATCTGTCACCGGGACTGCTCCGACACGCCCGGCGGACCGTGCGCCAGGCTCGGGCTCACGATCGCCTGATACTCCGGTTGTTTCGCCTGCGCTACCGCAACGAAAACCTGTCCCAAGCGAAGGCCCAGGAAAACTTCGCTTTGGATGTCCGTCAGAACCGGACCAACCTCACCCTGGTCTCACCGGGCGGTTTCGTCGCGGCCGCCCTGGGCGTCCAGGACCGTTCCGGGCGTTTCTTTCCCCTCATCAGATCCTCCCGCGTCGCCCTGCCGACCGCTCCCGAGCCGACACAACTTGCGTCGGCGCCCCGGCCGCGCGGCGACCTCGAGGAACAAGTTATCCTCGCGCGAACCACATCCGCCAACCTGCCGCCGGAACTTCTGAACCTCCCGGAAACGGCGGGACCGCAACACGGCGGATCGCCCGAGGTCCCGGCAACGCCGACGCTCGACGAGCGCGGGGTCGTCGCAGCGGCCCTGACGGCCCGAAACGAAGAGGAGTCGGGTCAGGCGCCCCCGGCGGCCGGAACCGCATTCGCCACGGCGGCCTACCGGGAATTCGCTCCGCCTTCTTCGCACGATTGCGGCGGAACAGGCTCCGAACCCGGCGCCGCGCCCATCGCTCTGCAGGCCAGGCTATCGATCCAGGCGTTTGTCCGCGAAGGCGAACGGGTCGCGATCGACGGCGTCACCGTGGAGAACGCAATCCTCGGAAGCGAGGTCTGGTCCAAGTGCTGGACGGATTTCTCCACCGCCTGGACGCTGCTGCACGAAAACGGTCCGTCAACGTTGCCGCACGGCGCCCCGTTGCGTTTCACCATCGAGATCGAAGGCCTGGTTCGCGACCCGGAATACCTCTCGCGCCTGCCGCGTCATGTATCGGTCGATACATCGGGACGATTCCGGACCGCCCGCCTGCTCCCGGACGACCACCCAATCCTGCCGGAATGGCGGATCGAGCCGCTGGATTCGTCCGCGGCCTGACAACATCCCCGACAAAGGACGTTTCGACGATGGAGGCACCAGGGATCTCGTCCGCACGATGCCGGTTTGTCTTTCTCCTTCACGCCCATTTGCCCGACTGCCGGCGCCCCGGACGGGAACACAGCCTGGAGGAAACCTGGTTTTTCCAGGCGCTGACCGAAACCTACATTCCCCTGGCGCGCCTGCTCGACCGCCTCCGCGACGACGGAATTCCGGCGCCCCTCACAATCAGTCTTTCACCGACCCTGCTGGATCAGCTTCGGGACCGGTATCTGCTGGCGAGATACGGACGGTGGCTGGAGGGCGTCACCCGACTCGCCCGGCAGGACGCGAAATCGCTTGAACTTCTGGGAACGGTCGCCGAACGCCAGGCGGCGTTTCTGGAAGAGATCGCAACCCTGTGGCTCGACCGATACCGCCAAGACCTCATCATCCCGCTCCGCCAACACGCCGAAGAGGGGCGTATCGAGCTGACCACGACCTGCGCCACGCACGCCTTCCTTCCGGCCCACCAGGGCTCCCCCGAAACCGTCCGGCGGCAGATCGGGATCGGTATCAGGACGTTTCAGTCGGTTTTCGATCGGCGGCCCGCCTTTTTCTGGCTGCCGGAATGCGGGTATTATCCGGGCCTGGAGGAAATTCTGGCCGCCGAGGGTATCCGCGCTTTCGGGCTGGAACAACACGGCGTGACCCAGGCCGACGGATCCACCGGGACATCACTTCGGGGAGCCGGCGGCCTGCTGCGTTGCCCCAACGGCGTGTTCGCCTTCGGCCGCGACGGCGGGGCCTCCCGCCTGGTCTGGAGCGCTCGCGACGGCTATCCGGGACACCCCGAGTACCGCGAGTTCCACCGCGATCGCGGTTACGATTATGTCTCGGGAGCGCCCGGACAACCTTCGGGAAACACATTCCCGGGACTACCCTCGGGCTTGAAGTACTGGCGGGTCACGGGAAACGGCGACCGGAAGGAATTCTATCATGAAGGAGCCGCCCGGGAACAGGCGGACCGGCACGCCCGGGACTTCGTCGACCGCCTAGCGAACACCGCCGGCGACGCAGGTTCCCCGCCCCTCCGCTTCCTCCCCTTCGACGCGGAGCTGTTCGGCCACTGGTGGTTCGAAGGCCCCCGCTGGCTCGAGTCCGTGCTTCGCATCATCGATTCCCGATCCGGCCGGGGCCTGACCGCGGCGACCGCCTCCGGCGCGATCGAACGATCCGGCGCAGTCCCGGAGGGATCACCAGCCCCATCCAGTTGGGGCGAACATGGCGACTACTCCAAATGGGTCAACCGCCAAACCGAGTGGTTGTATCCGGTTATTCACGATGCCGAACGGCGCTTGAAAATCATTCGCGACCGCGTTCCCCGGGCCGGAGAAAACCGCACGACCGATCGCGCTCTGTGTCAGGCTTCCCGCACCCTCCTGCTCATACAGGCCTCCGACTGGCCCTTTATGCTCTCCGGCGACGCCACCCCGGACCTGGCTCGGGACCACCTGATCGGGCTCCACCAACGCTTTCACGAGCTATGCGAGCAAATCGAGGGCGATCGCATCGATCCGGCTTTCCTGGAAAAGTGCGAACGACTCGATCGGATATTCCCCGATGATCTCGTGCGACGGGCGTTCCTCGATTGAACGGAATCTGCCGCATTCCCGCGATGAACGGGACTCACGAGCGGAAAACCACGCTCTCGCGGTGAAAGAGGCGGACGGCGAAAAGCAATGCGATCAGGGCGTAGATGCAGGTGGTCCCGAAGACGATACCGATCGCCGCCCAATCATAACTGCCGATCATCATTTCCTTACTCACGAGCGCGATGTTCAGGACCGGCGCCCAGATCAGCGCGGAGTTGATTTCCATACCCGGCAGCGTGGCGGCGATAGCCGGGAGAATGGCCAGCAGAAGCAGCGGTGACACGTAGCTTTGCGCCTCCTTGAAACTGCGGGCAAACAGCGAGAACGCCAGGAGCACGGCCGAAAAGAGGCAGGCCACGGGCAGCAGGAGGAAGAACACCGCGACCAGCGCGAACGGGTCGATGGCCATAATCGCGTCAACCTGTCCCTCCGCCTGGTCCAGCAGCGTGAAACCGAACACCAGGACCGCGCCCAGTGAAACGATGGAGAGCAGGGCGGTCGCCACTGAAGCGGTCACAACAACGAAATATTTCCCGAGCACCAGCGCCCACCGGGAAACCGGACTGCTGAGGATGGTCTCCATGGTGCCCCGTTCCTTTTCGCCCGCCGTCAGGTCCATGGCCGGGTACATCGCCCCGGTGACACACAGCAGGATCACGAGGTAGGGAATGACGCCGCCCAGCGTGGTGCCGGTCACCTTTTCCGGGGGCGCCACGTTCTCGGTGGCGAGCGCGAAGGGTTCCAGCAGCTCCGGGGAGATCTCGCGCTCGCGCAAGCGATCCCGAACAACCTCCTGTCGAAACTCTCCCAGGACCTCGCGCACCAGCCGCGCCGCCATGCCGGATTTCACTTCGCCTTCAAACGTGTACAAGGTGACGGTTCCGGCCGCCCGATCCTCGATCACCGCCTCCTCGAATCCTTCCGGAACGCGAACGGCGGCGCGAATGTCCCTGGCGAGAATCCGCGCCTCGTAGTCTTCCGCCTCCTCCACCAGGACGATGCCCTCGTGGGCGGCCAGCCGTTCGACCGCGCGGGGAGAATCCGCGCCGCCCAGCAGCATCACCCGGTGCACTTCCTGGCGGGCCTGCTCCATGACGGTGTAGGAAAGCACACCCAGACCGAAAATCAGCAGAGGAATCAGCAACAGCGGCGCCACGATCATCGAGATGAGGGCGCGGCGGTCGCGCAGGATATCGGTCAACTCCTTGCGGTAAACCACCAAGATCTGACGCCAGGCTCCGCGCCCGCGGGCGGATTCCAGCCGCGTTCCGTCGTCCGTTTCCATTGACCTCCTACTTAAGACCTGACCGAGAGACGGGCAAACGATTATTCACAAACCGAAAATCTTAAACACTCCGTTCCAGAACCCCGACCACAACCTGCGTATTCCGCTCGCCTCGCCGCGGCGCTCCGCCACCTCCTGGCACACAAAGGCGCCGGTGCCGGTGAACAGGTCGTCGAACAACGGGTTTCGGCCGCGGAAGAACGACCAGAAGGTTTCGGCACGCACCGCGTGGTAACGCAAGTCGGACGTAAAGCCGATCATCGCCGTCTGGTTCGTTCGGCGGGCGCGCAGCTGTTCCCGCTCGACGTTGTGCAGCTCCTCCAGCCGGACCCCGCGCTTGCCGGCCACCACCAGCCGGCAGGGACCGCGAAACTCGAAATAGCGGAACCGCAGCGTGAGCCAGGCGTGCAGGGAAAACAAACGCCAGTACCGCCTGATCTCGACCGGACGCCCCTTGTTCCCCGCCGGAAGGATGACCCCGGCCAGGAAACGGGGGCGCAGCACGAGCGCCCCGCCGGCCGGCACGGTGATCACCGCGACTTCGGTCATCGGCTCTTCCTGGGTGGACAGGGTCGCGCTGTAGGTTTCCCGCTCGCTGCCGTTGTGCATGCGAATCAGTTCCACGAGACCGCAGACCAGGCAACTCAACGGGACCCGCCAATTGAACACGAAACGGGTCCGGCGCCGAAGGCCCTCGTCGGAAGCCTGAAGGTACTTCTCCTTGATAAGCAAGGTCTCGCCCGGCCCGAGATCCACCCGCAGCGACACCCGGCTGGGAGTCGCCTTCACCGCGGGCAGCGCTTCCCGGCGCAGCACGATCGGCGGGGCCATGCGCAGCAACGGCGCCCAGCAGTAAAAGCAGAACGACTTCGCCAGCCAGGGACCCGCCAGGACGAACCCGAGCGCGACAAGGATCGGCAACCGCACCGTTTCCCAGGATCGGGCGGCGTAATGTATCCAATCCGGACCGGTGTAATCGATTTCCGCCCGCTCCGAACGCAGCATCGCGATTTCGTCCTCGGCCTCGGCCACGTCGCGGTTCAAGCGTTGCCGCTCCTCCTCCTTCGCCCGCAGGAGTTCCATCGCCTCGCGCTCCTGCCGCTCCGCCCCGGCCAGCTCGCGCTCCCGGGCCTCCCGCTCCTCGCGCCCCGCGAACAACCGATCCCAGAAACTCCGGGCCGATCGCAGTTGGTGCGCCAGGCGCTGTGCTTCATTCAGGCGCATCTGCGCGTCGGTGATCTCCCGCCGGGTCTCGGCCAGGCGCTCCTCGAGCAGCTGACGCCTCTCCAGGAGGCGACCTTCCTCCTCGATATAACGCTCGATCGCCTGAATCCGGTCTCCCTCCAGGCTGGTGCTGTCCTGATAATAAAACCAAGCCCCGGCTCCCGCAACCACCGCCGCAACGGCCAGCGCCAGCGGGAGCACGTAGCTCACGAACCAACCGACCAATTTACTCAATAAGATCCACACGGTGATCGTTCCTGCTCCCACCTCGCATATCGCACGCGCGGTCTCGTCCGTCCACCTGAAAAACGGCGGGCTAGGAGTCTGTCTGGCTTCGCCGACAGACTCCTAAATGCTCTCCCATGACGGCCTCCAGCGCGTCACACACCGGAGCGCCGCCCGCGCAGTAGTGAATGGACCCCATGTGCAGATCGAAGGCGTCGAGCGGGAAGATCGGCCCGGTCAGGTACCGGATTTCGGCACCGCCACCCAGACAAAGCGCGTGCGCCGCGGCGATATCCCAGACCTTCACATTCACATCCACCGCTCCGTCCAGCAGGCCGGCCCCGACATAACCGAGGTGCAGCGCGCTGCTTCCCAGGGCGCGGATCTTGAACCGCGCGGCCAGGCCGCCCACCAACGGCGCCAACGAGAGGTCGCGCGGCGAGTGGACGCCGATCGTCGTCGATGAATCGGGTTCGCCTTCGTTCGCCATGACCGGTTCGCCGCCGTCCAGGACACCAAACCCCGGCCCGCCCTCCATCAGGCGGCTTCTGGAAATATCGTACAGGTACCCGTACACCGGCTGACCGTCGCGCAACAGAGCCAGGCTGATCGAGCAGGCGGACAGCCCGGCGGCGTAGTTGTTGGTCCCGTCGATCGGATCGAGAACCCAGGAATACCACGCTTCGCGGCGGAGGGTGTCTTGTTGCGGATCCATTTCCTCGCTGAAGAAATCGTCACCCGAGAACGCCCCTTCCAGAATGGCGAAGACATCCTTCGCCACAGCCAGGTCCACCGCCGTGACCCGCGAGTTGTCGTGTTTCCACTCGCTCCTGGCTTTCCCCAGTTCACGGTGCACCAATTCCTTTTGCTGGAGAACGGCCCGCCTGCCGGCTTCGATGCGCTGCTGCAATTCGGATTCCACGTGACGAAGCTAACCGATGCCCGCGGGGTTGGAAAGCCGATTTCCCTGCTAGGTTAGGTTGACCGCATCGACATCCAATACCTGGACGAGATCGTCGGGCCAGGGGAATTCGCGCCGGAGGGCCTGGATTTTCGGCACCAACCGGGAGACGTTGCGAGTGAAATACCAGACTTGGTAACGGTAGCGGTCCTTCACCTTTTCCAGCGGCGCCGGACAGGGCCCGCGAATTTCGGCCTCGCCGGCGAGCTCGGTCTCGAGCAGACGGGCCCACTGCTCGGTGTAAAACGCGAGTTTTTCGGGATTGGCCCCGTGAAACAAATGGTGGATCAGATGGCGGAAAGGCGGATACTGGAAGGAGCGCCGGGCCTCCATCTCCTCCTCGATAAATCCGTCGAAATCCTCCCGCCGCGCGTAGTGGATGGTACCGGCGTGCGGGGTGAACGTCTGCACCACCACCTCCCCCGCCCGGTCACCCCGGCCGGCGCGGCCGCTGACCTGGACCAGCAACTGGAACGTCCGTTCGTTGGCCCGGAAATCCGGTATGTGCAGGGACAGGTCGGCGTCCACCAGGCCGACGAGCGTCACGTTGGGAAAATCGAGTCCTTTGGCGATCATTTGCGTGCCCACCAGAATATCGAGCCGGCCGCGGCGGAAATCGCTCAGGATCTCGCGAAACCGGTTTTTCTTCCCCATTGCGTCCGTATCCATGCGCGCGATGCGCGCCTTGGGCAGAACGCTGCGAACCGCTTCCTCGACACGCTGGGTGCCGAACCCCTTCCAGCGGATTTTCCCCGAGCCGCAGGAAGGACATTGCCGGGGAGCGGCACGCTCGTGCCCGCACAGGTGACACTTCACGGTCTCGTCGCTGCGGTGATAGGTCAGCGTGATACTGCAGTGCTCGCACTCGTGCACATGGCCGCACTCCGGACACAGCACACTGCTGGAGAAACCGCGGCGATTGATGAACAGAATGCTCTGCTCCTTCCTTTCGAAGCGGTCGATCAGCTTGTCCACCATCGGACGCGACAGCCCGAGAGCCCCCCGTTTGCTATGGATCTCCCGGCACATATCGACCACGTGAATCATCGGCAGGCGCCGGTCGTCCACCCGTTTGAGGAGACGATTGACCGCGTACTTGCCTTCGGCCGCGTTGCGCAGCGACTCCATTGACGGTGTGGCCGAGCCGAGCACACAGAGCGCGCCGTTGAGCCAGGCGCGGTACACCGCGACATCGCGCCCGTGGTAGCGGGGAACCTCTTCCTGCTTGTAGGCGGGTTCGTGCTCCTCGTCCACCACGATCATGCGCAGGTCCGGCACCGGAGCGAACACCGCGGAACGCGCCCCCACCACCAGTCTCGCCGCTCCGGTCACCACCGCGTTCCAGGCGTCGAAGCGTTCGCCTTCCGACAAATGACTGTGCCAAACGACCGTCTTCACACCACTCTCCTCCTCCAACCGCGCCCGCAGGCGTCCGACCGTCTGGGGCGCGAGCGCGACCTCGGGAACCAGGAAAATTGCTCCGCCACCTCGGGCCAGCGCCTCTCGCAGAACTTTAATGTACACCTCGGTCTTGCCGGAACCGGTGACCCCTTGCAGCAGGTGAACCTGAAAGCGGCGTTTTTCCAGGGACGCCAGCATCGCCCCGGTCGCGTCGGCCTGTTCCGGATTGAGTTCGGGCGCCGCCTGTGAAACGGTCTCGCCGCTCGAAAGATCGTCGCGGTAGGCCTCGCGATCGAACTGCCGAAACTCCTCGCGCAACCACCCCCGGGCCACCAGGGCCCGGCAACTGGACGTGCCCGCCCCGACGCGTTTGAGAACCAGCGATTTTTCCCGGGGACGCGACTGTTGCGCCACGAACGCGTACAGGGCGGCCTGTTTCGGAGCCCTGCTACGGAGCGCCTGCAAGTCGGCCTCCGACACCGAATCGGCCGCCTCCAAGTAGGTTTCCCGCTTGCTTTTCATACCCCGGCGCACCGGAGCGGGAATCATGGTCTCCAACACCGATTCAGCCGAAGCGGCGTAGTAATCGCGCATCCACAGCGCCAGGGAAACCAGCTCGGCGGTAAGGACCGGCTCCTCCTGAACCAACTCGGTCACCAGCTTCAGGCGCCCCGGCGCCATGCCGCTGGTCCCCGTGATCGCCACCACCACACCGGCCACCGAGCGGTTGCGCAGCGGGACGCGCACGAGCGCCCCGACCCGGACCGTCCCGGCCAGGTGCGGCGACACGCGATAGTCCAGCTCCTTCTCGAAACCGGCGAAGGGCAGAACTCGGACAATGGATGGATTTTCCGCGGACATGGACGAAACTCACGCCAGCTTGACGGGCGGCGCATCGAACTGAAGAAAAAAGCGAGAAACGTGTCTGTTGGCGGCCTCCCGGAAACCGCTCGCCGCTTCGCCGGGTTCGGGATCCCGCCGGAGGCAACCCCGGCGGATTCCCGGCGATAAGCTTGATTGACACCGGCTTGCGGCTGAATGAACCTCGTGTGGTGAAGATCGACGAGTGCAGAGAGCGGTTTCGCGCCTTCCTGACGGAGCAGGGCCTTCGGGTGACCAACCAGCGCCTGGCCATCTTCGATGCCGCATTCCAGATCGACGACCACTTTACCGCCGAAGAACTCCTCGATCGCGCCCGGGCCATCGACAGTTCCGTCTCGCGGGCCACGGTTTACCGAACGTTGCCCATCCTCACCGAGAGCGGTCTGGTCCGCGAAATCGATGTCGGCAAGGATTTCAAATTCTATCTCGCCAACCCCGAGAAAGGCAACGAACAGGCCCAGGTGCTGTGCCTCGACTGCGACAAGATCTTCGAAATCGACGCGCCGTTTCTGGAATGGTACGGCAGCACCGTTTCGTCCAAATTCGGCCTCAAACCCGTTTCCCAAAGGCTGCAAATCAGCGCGCAATGCACGCAGTACCGCACCACCGGCGCCTGCAAGAACCACACCTGAAGACCGGATGGAGAGAGAGAAGGCAACCTTCGAGATCGAATTTTTTGAAAGAGTGTTGCGACGGTGTCCGGATTACGCGGAGGTGGTCGAAGTTCTCGGCGGCCTCTACACCCGTCAGGGGCGAATCGACGACGGGTTGAAGATGGACCGCAAGCTCGTCCGCCTCGAACCGGAAAACCCGTACGCCCACTACAACCTGGCGTGCAGTCTGGCGCTGAAAAACCGGCAGCGCGAAGCCCTGCGGAAACTGCGCGAGGCGATCAACCGCGGCTACAACGATCGCGAATGGCTCCTGAGGGATCCCGACATGGAAAGCCTGAGGCACCTTCCGGAATTCCGGAAGCTGGCCGCCGCCCTGAAGCCGGAACCGTGAAATCGCCCCGGGTTACCCGCCCGCTTGATCCGTCGCGATTTCCCTTTATCTTGATAAAACCAAACCATGCCTGAATTGCTTGATTACGAACCAGTCGTCTTCGCCCCCGCCCGGGGCGAACCGGAGCCGCTGAGCCCGGTTCAGGAGAACATCCTGGAGCTGAAAAAACAGCGCAACGCGATCATCCTCGCCCACAACTACCAGGTCGGGGAAATCCAGCGGGTCGCCGATTTTGTCGGGGATTCCCTCGGGCTCGCCTACAAAGCGGCCGAGGCGGAGGCGGACGTGATTCTTTTCTGTGGCGTCCACTTCATGGCGGAAACGGCGAAAATCGTGAATCCGAACAAGACGGTCCTCCTGCCCGATATGGAAGCGGGTTGTTCCCTTTCCGACTCCTGCCCGCCCGAGCAGCTGGCGGCCTACAAGGAGAAACATCCCGACGTGTACGTCGTGGCCTATATCAACTGCTCCGCCGGCGTGAAGGCCCTGAGCGACGTGATCTGCACCAGTGGCAACGCCGTGAAAATCGTCGAAAACATCCCGGAAGACCGTCCGATTCTGTTTGTTCCGGACCAGAACCTCGGCCAATGGGTCGCCTCGCGAACCGGACGGGAAATGCGTCTGTGGCCGGGGAGTTGCTACGTACACATCCTCTTCACGGTGCGCGCCCTGGAACAACTGAAGGAAAAATACCCGGGCGCCCCGGTGGTCGCCCACCCGGAATGCACGGAAGCGGTGCGGGATCTGGCGGACGAGGTGTGCAGCACGGAAAAAATGGTCGGCTTCGCCCGCACCCACCCGGCCGACACGTTCATCGTCATCACCGAAGCCGGCATGCTCCATCGCCTCCACCGCGAAGTGCCCGAGAAAACATTCGTCGCCGGCCCCACCGAAAACTGCGCCTGCAACGAGTGCCGGTTCATGAAAATGAACACCATCGACAAAGCGCGCGACGCCCTGGAAAACCTCCAGCCGGAAATCGTGATGCCCGAGGAAATCCGCCGCGCCGCCTATCAGCCGATCAAACGCATGCTCGACTGGAGCCGGTAACGCCTTTTTCCTTCCCACCACCACCCATCGGGCATTTGCTCGGTGTATGGCGAACGACGCGGAACAACGGTCCCGGATCACATTCCGCTACGATCTGGTACGGGGCAGTTGCCAGGGCGTACTCGAGGCGGGGATCCAGACGTTTGTGATTCTGATCGCGGTCCGGGTCTTCGACGCCTCGCCCGCCATGAAAGCCCTCCTGGCGGGAGCCGGCCCCTACGGGTTGCTCCTGACACCGGTCAGCCTGTACGCCGTCTCGCGCCTGCGTTCTCCCGCCGCCAGGGCCGCCGGGTTCTTCCTGGTCCTGGCCTGCCTGGCTTTGCTGGTGTCGGCCTGGACGGGAAACCTTTACGTCTTTGTCATCACAACCGTCCTCGGCTACCTGCTGATGCACCAGCAGGTGCCGTTCATGGTGCATATCTATTCCGACAACTACGCCTCCCGGCGCCGGGGCTCCCTCCTGTCCAACAGCATCTTTCTCGCCGTGCTGGCCTCGGCGCTGTTCGCCTACGCCGGGGGCAAGGTGCTCGATGCCAACCTGGACCACTACCGCTTCATCATGCTGACACTGGCCGTCGCCTGCCTGGTCTCGGCCTGGGCGGTGGTGCGCATGCCTTCCACCCCGCTCTCCAGTCAGCATACCCGCAACCCCTTCGCCAACCTGAGTCTCGCCTGGAAGGACAAGGTGTTCGGCTGGATGCTTTTTATCTGGATGCTCATGGGTATCGGCAATCTTATGACCCTGCCGCTCCGCGTCGAATACATGGCCCAGCCCCGCTTCGGCATCGAAGCCACCAACGCCCAGATAGCCCTGATGACCGCCGTCATTCCATCGGTGGCCCGGCTGCTCACCACCCACCTCTGGGGATACCTCTTCGACCGCCTCAATTTCGTCATCATCCGGACCGCCCTCAACAGCTGCTTCCTGATCGCCATCCTCCTGTTCTTCAATTTCCAAAGCCTGATCGCGCTCGGAATCGCCTCCGCCATCTTCGGCGTGGGGGCGGCGGGCGGCAACATCGCCTGGAACCTCTGGGTTACGAAACTGGCCCCGGAGGGCAGAGCGGCCGACTACATGAGCGTCCACACCTTCACCACGGGAATCCGCGGCGTCCTGGCCCCATTCCTCGGATTCTACCTCATCGCCGCCTACCCGGCCCCGGCCGTCGCCTGGGTCGCGGCCTTCCTCATCGGCATCTCCATTGTCGGCCTCGGCCGGGTTCGCAACAGCTTTTGACCGGATTCACCGAGTCCGAACCGGCCGCGACGACTCAGCGCCGGCTGGCGGCGCTTTCGAGAATCTT
The DNA here is from genome assembly GCA_007132315.1 of Opitutales bacterium. GTDB lineage: Bacteria > Verrucomicrobiota > Verrucomicrobiia > Opitutales > T3Sed10-336 > SLOW01. Next base: position 10,557 of record SLOW01000198.1, on the reverse strand, counting down.
TCGGCGGTTGCGCAACTTTTCCGCGCGGTAGATGCTGCTGATGGCCAGGAAATCACTTTCACGATCGCGGCTGACGATGCGGTAATCGTAATGCACCCACTGATCGATTTCGCCTTCGGCGTTGGCGAGGCGGCGTTCGATCTCTTCGGCCGAATTCTGGCCCCGATCGCGCAGGCGCGCCCGGATTTCATCCAGTGAGTCGGGCGTGACAAAAACCGAGACAAACCGGTCGCGCAACCTCGTGTCCTCCGCCAGTTGGCGGCGGAAGGTGGCGGCCCCCTGAACGTCGATGTTCAAAATCAGATCGAAGTCGCGTTCGAGCTTGCCGTACACCTCGGACTTGAGGCAACCGTAGAGCCGGTCGTGCACGCGGGCCCACTCGAAGAACTCTCCCGCCTCGATCCGGCGCTCGAATTCCTCGCGATCGAAAAAATAATAGTCCTCCCCGTCCATCTCTCCCTCCCGGGGCTCGCGGGAGGTGGCCGTCACAATGCGTTTCAGCCGGGGCATTTCCGCGAGCAGACGATCGCACAAGGTCGTCTTGCCGCTTCCGGCGGGGCCGGAAACGATCAGGAGCAAGGCCGGATTCTCTGCGGGCGGATTCACCGGGGTGCCTCAATAGTTGATTGCAATCACGTTAAGGAGCGTTCCATAAGCGAGGAACAGACCGCCGAGGATGCGGGGCCGGACGTCGCGCGCGAAGAGCCAGTCCAGAAAATCGCGCAGGCGATACGGCACGACCGCCAGATAAAGGGCCAGCACGATGCCGATATAAACCAGCGAAACCAGGAAAAGCCGGCTGGCCGGTTCCTGCATCCAGGCGGCGCTGAGGAGCACCGCCGCGGCGAGGAGGTACACAATGCAAAAGCTGCGCACGGCGAGAAACTCCCGCACGTAAAAGAAGGAGAGCACCGCCAGGGCTCCGAACGCGAAAAACAGTTCCCGGCTGAAGGCCCCGAAATCGGCATCGCCCAGTTGCGTGACCAGGTAGAGAAACCACACTGTGGCGACGCTCATCCCAACCAGACCCGCGCGGCTCGAACGCGGAAAGCGGCGAGCCATCGCGCCCACCGCGTGGCCGTTCCAGATCAGCAGGAACCCCGCCCCGAGGAGGACAAGACCGGTCAACAAAGTCGCGATAAACAAGTCCATCCCGGTTAACAGTGAGAGCCCGGCGCGCCGGCCAACGCCGCCTCGCGTTTCGACTCGACCCCCGACAACACCAGGGAACCGTAGAGCGAGCTGGCCGTGGCCCGCTCGATCCGCACCGGCGCCAATTGTCCGACCAGGCGTTCGCCGGCGTCGAAGTGCGTCATCCGGTTGCCCCGGGTGCGGCCGGTGAAATGATCGCCCTTGCGCGCCCGCCCCTCGACCAGCACCTCTTGGAAGGTTCCGAGCAGGCTCCGGTTGCGGCTCTCGGACTGGCCGTGCAGCAGCGAAAGCAATTCCTGGTTGCGCGCCTCTTTCACGGCGGCGGGTACCTGGTCGTCCATCGTTTCCGCCGGCGTGCCGGAACGCTTGCTGTATTTGAAAATATAAGCCATATCAAAGCCGACCTCCTCGAAGACCTCCCGGGTTGCGCGGAAGTCCTCTTCGGTCTCGCCGGGAAATCCCACGATGATGTCGGTCGAAAAATACATATTGGGCACACTGTCGCGGAGGCTTGCTACGATTTCCAGGTATTTCCCGATTGAATACGGGCGGTTCATGCTCCGGAGCATCCGGTCCGACCCCGACTGCAGCGGCAGGTGCACGTATTCGCAGAGCTTGGGGAGATCGCGATAGGCCGCCACCAGATCGGCGTTGAAACCGCGGGGATGCGGCGATGTGAAGCGGATACGCTCGATCCCGTCGATCGCGTTGATCCGTTCCAGAAGCTGGACGAACGGGCTCTTCCCGTCCTTCGCCGGAATCTCGCCCCGGCCGTAGCTGGTGACGATCTGGCCGAGCAAAGTGACCTCGCGGGTGCCCTGAGCGGCCAACCCCTCGACCTCGCGCACGATCTCCTCGATCGGCCGCCCCCGCTCCCGCCCCCGGGTGCGGGGCACGATACAAAACGTGCAGGCCATATTACAGCCCTGCATAATCGACACGAAGGCCGAAACCCGTTTCCGATCCGGCAAATGCTCGCGGATGGTGTTCTGGGAACCGGCCTCGTCCTCGGTATCGACGATCGACGACGGAACCGGGGCGCCCTCGACGCGCGGCGCGGTGAGCGAATCGAGGTAATCGGGGACGTGATGAAAACGCTGGGTGCCGACGATCAGGTCCACATCCGGCAATCGCTCCAGCAGTTCGGCCCCTCGGTTCTGCGCCATGCAACCCATGAAACCGATGACGAAATGCGGGTCCCTCCTTTTGCGCCGCGCCAGGTACCCCATCTTCCCAATGGCTTTCTGTTCGGCCTGGTCGCGCACGCTACACGTATTGAGGAGCACAATATCCGCTTCGTCCTCCCGGGCGACCATGCGGTAACCACGCGCGACCAGTTGCGAGGCGACCGCCTCGGAGTCGCGTTCGTTCATCTGGCACCCGTAGGTCTTGATGTACACCCGGTTCATGGGAAAACCAACGACTTTGCCCGACGAAGAGGCCGGGGTCAAATGGGAAAATAGAACTGGAATCCGGAATCTTTCTCGATTACAGTGAGGAATCCCGTCCCTCGGAATGGAAGTACACGAACCAGACAATACCACAGCCACGATTCTGCTGGCTGAGGACTATCCCCTCGTCCGGGCCATGGTCTCGGAGATTCTCTCACTCGATCACTACCGGATCATCGCAACCGGAGACGGGCGGGAAGCATACGCGTATTTCGCGGAGCATCCCGGCGAGATCGATCTTGTCGTCACGGATGTGGTCATGCCGAAAATGGACGGTAAACGGCTGGGCAACCAGTGCCGGAGTCTCATTCCCGGTACCCGAATCCTTTACATGTCAGGCTATTCGACCAACGTGCTCGATCCGGACAAGGATCTCGACGCACGCGCCGATTTCATCGCCAAACCATTCCGGCCGGCCGAATTCCTCTCCCGCGTGCGGCGCCTGCTCGAAATCGGAGGCGAAGCCCGACAGCCTCCTAGGAAAACTCCGGTCAAGTGATCAAACCGGCCACGTGCTTTTCGTAAAAGGTCTCCGCAAGCTGAATAAGCTCGCACGGGTCCCCGAGCTCGAGCATTTCGGCGGCGAGTGATTCCATGGCGGAAAACTCCAGGTTTCGGATCATGTACTTGATCCCCGGGAGGCCGGAAGCGACCAGGCTGAGTTCATCCACACCGAGGCCCAGGAGCACCGGCACCAATACCGCATCCCCGGCGACTTCGCCACAGACGCTGACCCGGATGCCCTGTGCGTGGGCCGCCTCGACCACCCCGCGCACCATTCGCAGGACCGCGGGGTGGGCGGGTTCGTACAGGTGGGCGATTCGCTCGTTGAGCCGATCGATGGCCAGCAGGTACTGGATCAGGTCGTTGGTGCCGATACTGAAGAAATCACATTTGCGCGCCAGGAAGTCCGCCGTGATCGCCGCGCTGGGAATCTCGATCATGGTGCCGACCTCGATCCCCCGGTCGTAATCCTGCTCTTTGCGGTCGAGCTCCTCCTTGGCCTCGGCCAGGTAGGCGTTCGCTCGATCGAGCTCTCCGACTCCGCTGATCATCGGATACATCAACTTGACGTTTCCGTGGGCGGAAGCGCGCAGGATCGCACGCAACTGTCTCTTGAAGAGATCCGGGTTTTCCAGGCAGAGACGGATGGCGCGAAGCCCGAGAAAGGGATTGGCCTCGCGATCGGTCGGATAAATGCTGTTGGGAAACTTGTCGCCGCCAAGATCGAGGGTCCGGATCACCACAGGATCGGGCGCGACTTCGGCGGCGACCGTGCGGTAGGCCTGGTACTGCTCCTCTTCCGAAGGAAAACCGGAATCCTTCAGAAACAGAAACTCCGTTCGAAACAATCCGACGCCCGCGGCCCCGCAATCCTTGACCCGGCCGACCTCCTCCGGCCCCTCGATATTCGCCCGCAGATCGATCGGTACGCCCTCCAGCGTCCGCGAAGGCTCGCCCGCTTCGGCGTGCACGCGACGCCGCAGAGCCTGCTTCTTTTCCTCGAACTTGCCGTATCCAAACAGGGTCTTCTCGGACGGATTGATCACCACCGTACCGTCGTAGCCGTCCACGAGAACCTCATCACCCTCCTTGACCAGAGATGTGAAATTGCGCATGCCGACAATAGCCGGCACCTGGATAGATCGCGCCATGATAACGGCATGGCTGGTCTTGCTGCCGACGTCGGTCACAACCCCGAGGACCTTGCCTCGCTCGAAACCGGCCGTATCCGACGGCGACACATCGCGCGCGACGATGATTCTGTTCTCCAGGATCGGTTCCAGTCCGTGTCTGCTTTCACCGACGAGGTGATGGAGAAGGCGTTTGGTGACGTCGCGGATATCGTTCGCTCGCTCGCGCAGGTACTCGTCGTCGATATTGGCGAAAGCGTCGATGTAGCGCTGGGCCACCTTGTTGACGCAATACGTGATATTCTTGCCCGTTTCCCGCATCTCGCGGATCGATTCCTCGATCAGCACGCGGTCCTCGAGCACCAGCAGATGCGCGTCGAAAATGCCCGCCGACTCCCGCCCCAGACGCCCTGAAACCGCGTCACGCAGGCCCAGGATTTCCTTCCGCGTGGCGAGGAGCTTCTCATCGAAATACTCGATTTCGTCCTCCTGCTGATCCTCGGAAATCGAATGATCGGGAATTTCCAGTTCCTTCGGCAGGTAAACATGGACGGGACCGTAAGCAACACCGGGCGAAGCGGAAATACCTTTGAAAAATTGCTCGGTTCGCGATTCTGCCATGTTTTACTGCGCTTAGATACAATATGCCCGGGAACCTTGTCGATCCGACCGGTCCGCCTCCATCCAATCACCACCGGCACGACGGAAACAACACAAAATCGAACTCCGGCGAACGATGGGACTCTTTTAAAACGACGGCCTGTCTCTGTCAATCGCGTAACACGGGTCAACCAACCCGCATCGACCCGGCATTTTCCCCCGGCAGTTCGATGTGGCCGCTGCCGGCGTCAGGGAATGTCGTCCACCAGCATGCGGGTCCGGTTGCTCCAGAACCCCATCATATCCTCTTCTTCGAGTTCCCGCGCCAGATCCCGAACGCGATCATAGTCACCCTGCTCGAAAGCGAGTGAAGCCAGACTGTACTTGGCTTCCATCCGCACGGACTGGAGGATGTCCTCGTCCCCGGCCAAACCGGCCAACACCCGTTCCGCGTCCTCCGGACGGTCGAGCATGACATAGGCCACAGCCTCGCCCAAGCGGGCGCGGCCTTTCAACGGATGGCCCGTGAGACTCTCGGCGGCGAACGCGTAGAACTCCGCCGCCCCTTCGTAATCTTCGCCCTCGAAACGCTGGTCCGCCAACTCCAAGCTCGCGGCCCCGGCCAGCGGGTGTCCTGCGTTCTCCCGGACGAACGTCTCCCTGGCCTCGGGCGTCGTGGCCGCCGCATAGGCTTCGCGGATGGCCGTTTCGCGCCGTTCCGCCAGAAAAATCAAGGCAAAATAAAGGATCAAACCGGCGAACACCGCGATCACCACGGCCACGATCCACGAACTGTACTTGTGCCAGATCAGATAGACGCGATCTTCCAGGCTGGCTTCCTTGTAAGCCTCGTCCACGGCCACGATGTTGCGTTCGTCCGCGGGGACCTGCTTTTCCGGTTCAGAAGTCTTCTTTTTCTTCATGTATGCTGAGATGAAGCGGCTTTTTCCTGGATAAACCGCCAGTAATGAAATTGTTCTCCAGCGGAGTCAACCCCTTAACATTCTGCGAAAACGGGCGGCCGCCCGGCGGGACTCATAATCCGGCGCCGGCGGGCTCGACCTCGGACTCGTCGGCTTCGAGCACCTCGCCTTCGGCGTCCACCGGAATAATCAGCACCCGGATTCCCCGCTCGGGATCAAGGTATTCGCGCGCGAGTTCCCGCAAGTCCCCGACCGCCACCCCGGAGAAATCCGAACTCATGTCCCGCGCCCAGTCCAGTCGCAACGGTTGCTCCTGCGAAGACGCCAGCACCGACTCGAGCCAGTAGCGGTTTTCCCGCACCGTGTCCCGCAGTGACGTCAGCAATGGCCGCAGGGCCCGCTGCAGTTCGTCCTCGGAAATGTCGCCCGCGTGCAAATCGCGCGCGATCTCCGTCACCACCTCGGCCACCTCGTCCGCTTTGTCCGGATCCACCCCGACCAGGCCGTAAAACCAACCGAAATCCCGGTAGGTATCGCTGGTGTTGCTGACCGCGTACGGACTGTACGCTTCGCCCATCTCCTCCCGAATGCGCACCCGCATCCGATCGGAAAACACCCGGGAGAGCACGGTCAAACGCCGGTCCCGGGCTATCTCCCGCCGGTCGGTGGTCGGCCAGAAAACCGCGGCGATCCCGCTGGGAATCCGCGACTCGAATTCGAACCGGTGCTCGCCGCCGGGTTCGGCGGCCTCGAGTTGCCGCCGGTCCTCACGAGCCTCTTTCTCGTGCCGCCTCCCGGGCAGTGCACCCACGGTCTCCGCGGCCTTGGCGATGACGGCATCGGCATCGGAAAAATCCCCGACCACGCTTATTTCCAGGTAACCATCCCGCAACGGTTCGTTCAGCCAATCGCGCACCGCGTCCAGGTCGAGAGCATCCACCTCGTCGCGGGGAGGCAGGCCGAATCGCGGGTCCCCTCCGGCCAGCAACCGCATCACCTCGTTCTGCAGTACGCCCGAAGCCGTATGCCGTGCCGAGGTATAACGCTCCTCGATCCCCTCACGCGCCCGTCGCAACGCTTCCCCCCGGTAACCCGGATCGGAAATATAAGCCGCCAGCAGAGCGAGTTGCGCCTCCAGATCCTCGGGGCTCGTGGTGCCGCGAAAATCGAAGGCGTCGTCGCCCGCGGCGAAACTCCAACCGACATTGCGACCGGCAAAGATCCGGCGGAGTTCGTCGTGAGAGTGCTCGCCCAGCCCGCCCCGGATAAAGGTGGCGCCGGCAAGCAACGCCAGAGCGGGACGATCCTCCGGCAGCTCCAGCCGGCCGCCGCCCAGTCGCGCGGCCAGGCGAATTTCGTTCGCGGAAAAATCGGTTTGCTTGAGATTCAGGCGAACTCCGTTCTCGAACCGGAGCTGATAGATTTCCAGATCTTCGTGATGGGTCGTTTCGGCCACGATGCCGGTTTCGCCGAAAGAATCGTAAGCAAAGGCGACGTCGGCCATCTCTTCGAGCGGTTCCACCTCCCTGGCGGCACTGGACCGGTAAACCTCGAGAATCGTCGCCTCGGGATCGGGAAAGGCGACGTCGCCGGTGACAAACAGGAACCGGTTCCCTTCCGGGAAAGCGTCCCGCAGGGCCTCGTGACAGGCCTCGACCGTCATCTCTTCCAACGCCGGCTTCATCAGGTCGAGTTCGGCCCGGGGGTCGGTAAACACCGTGTTTCCGGAAAAGGAGCGCACCAGGGATTCGGCGAGATCGCGGGACCTTCGGGTCGGCGCGCGGCGGGCCGCTTCCTCGTAGTTGTTGATCAGCCGCGCCCGCACTTCGCTCAGCTCGCCCTCCCGGAAACCGTGGAGCAACGCCCGGCGCAGTTCGGTTTCAGCCGTTTCCAGAGCGGCTTCCCAGTCTTCGGAACGGGTGTGTAGCTCGACCGCCGCATTGGTGAAAAAATCAAACAGATCGTAGGCCGCCACCGACGCCGAGGAAAACGGCGCGTCTTCCTCGTCGGCCAGAACGTCAAGCCGCCGGTTCAACATCTGCATGGCCACCGATCGCGTCAGGGTCTCAAGGCGGGCTTCAGACGTGTCCGGACGCGGCTCGTAGGGCTGCATACTTTGGATGGCGACCCGTGTGGTGGCCGCTTCGGACTCGGTATGCAACCGCGCCGCGCCATCCCGGGCCACCACCCGGCCGCGCTCGGGCTCGGCCGGTTCGGGCATACGTCCCGCAAAATCGGCAAAATGCTTCTCGATCAAGGGCTCGACCGCGTCCGGCTCCACCTCGCCGACAACGACAATCGCCGTCCTCTCCGGGCGATACCAGGCATCGTAAAAGGCGGCCAAGTCATCGCGGCCGGCCTGTCGAATCACCTCTTCCACCCCGATGGGAAACCGTTGTGCGATGATCGCTTCGGGCAACAGAAACGAAAACTCCTCCACCGCAGTGCGGAAACGGACCGAATCGCGCGAGCGCATCTCACTCAGGATCACGCCGCGCTCCGACTCGACCTCGTCCTCGTCGAGCAGCATCCGGTCGGCGAAATCCCGCAAGACCAGAAGAGCCTCGTCCAGGGAGTCCCGTTCGGTGTCGGGCAGCTCGATCTGGTACACGGTCCGGTCGAACCCGGTATAGGCGTTGGTGTCGGCCCCGAAGGCCATCCCGAGGTTCTGGAAATACTCCACCAACGTGCCCGGGTCGAAATGCTCCGTGCCGTTGAAAGCCATGTGTTCCAGGTAATGGGCGAGACCGCGCTGGTCGTCGGTTTCCTGCAGCGAACCGGCCCGCACGAAGAGGCGGAGACTGACCCGGTCGCGCGGCTCCGCGTTGGGGAGAACGGCGTAACGCACGCCGCTGTCGAGTTCGCCCCAGGTCACCTGCGGATCCGGAGAAAGATCGCTCTCCTCGAAAGGCCAGGACCGTTCCGCCCAGAGAGGGCTGGCGAGAAACGCGGTGACGGAAACGAATAAGATCAGCTTGTATTTCATTTGGCGACGGCTGGTTGATATTATCCAGACCTGAACGATCCACCGGGGAGGTCAGGCGAAAAGAAACCGAACCAGAAACGACAGGCAACAGCCGGATTGGATCAAACTTTTTTCCGCTTTTACGCCACTGCGGAAAAGAAAACAGGCTTTCAACACCGAAACCTTTGGCGTTACGGTTGCCGTGACCGAACACCATAATGATCTGGGCCTACCGCATCCTCTTTCTTCCTTTGCTGACGATCCTTCTGCCGCGCTACCTGCTGCGGATGAAAAAACGCGGGGGGTACCGCGACGGGTTTTCCACCCGCTTCGGACGCATCGAAAACCTCCCGCCAAAACGGGAGGGCGTTCGCCGCGTGTGGATCCAGGCGGTCAGTGTGGGCGAAATTTTCGCCGCCACCCCGATTTTGCGCGAGCTTTCCCGGCGCCCGGACACCGAAGTCTTTCTGACGACCACCACCAGCACCGGCTACGCCCTGGCCGGCGAACGGTACCGCGATTACCTCGTCGGCCTGGCTTATTTCCCGCTCGATTTTTTTCCTTTCAGCCGCCGCGCCTGGAACCGGATCCAACCCGACCTCTGTCTGCTGATGGAGTCCGAGCTCTGGCCCGAACACCTGCATCAGGCCGCCTCCCGGGGCGTCCCGCTGCTCTTGATCAACGCGCGGATCTCCGACCGCTCTTACGGCCGCCTGCTGGCCCTGCACACGCTGACCTCCCGGCTCCTGCGGAAATTCGCGTCCATCCTCGCCGCCTCGGAAGACGACGCCCGGCGGTTCCGCGAGCTCGGCGCGGAGCCGGATACGATCGCCGTCAGCGGCAACATCAAACTCGACGTCAACCTGGACCCCGTCCTGGACGACGACCGCAAGCGTGCGCTCAAACAGGAACTCGGGCTGGATGATTCCGCACCAACCGGCGAAGAACGCTCCGCCTCCCCTGCCCCAATCCTCCTCGGCTCCTCGACCTGGCCGGGGGAAGAAGCCGCTCTGCTCGACGTCCTGCGGCGGACCCGGAACGAAGGCCTGCCCTGCCGGCTTCTCATCGTTCCGCGTCACATGGAACGCCGCGACGAAATCCGCCGCCTGCTGGAACAGTCCGAATTCACCTGGCACTTCCGAACCGACGGCCCGGCGTCTGGAACCGTCGATGTGGCAGTGGCCGACACCACCGGCGAACTCCTCCTGTTCACCCAACTGGCCGACCTCGCATTCATCGGAAAATCCCTGTCACCGCGGCACCGCAACGACGGCGGCCAGACCCCGATCGAAGCGGCCGCCTTCGGCAAAACGCTGCTTTACGGTCCCTACATGACGAATTTTCGCGGCATCGCGCGCGAACTGGTCGATGCGGAAGCCGCGGTCGTGGTCGGCGACGACGTCGATCTGGCCGATCAGGCCATCGCGCTGCTCCGCGATCCCGCACGCTCCCGACAGATCGCCGCCAACGCCCGGGCCTGGCACGCCGCCAACCGCGGCGCGGTGGCCAGAACCCTCGAGGTCATCGACGAGATCCTGACCGCAGCGAGTTGAAAACGTTCGGATCGGGCGGCCCCCTGAAAACCCGCCCGGAAACGCTGTTTGAGAAGCCGCTGGCTTCGTCCCGGGAACCTTGATTCTTGCCGGATATCTCCCCGGCACCCGTCGCCCCTTCCGCCCCGGCCTTATCGCCCGGGGCGCTTGTCCCGACTCTGATGTTGCAAAAATCGCAGAAGTTCGGCTGGCAAGGCGGACCCAAAACCGGCGCAGGGATAGTACTGGAGTACGTGAGCAAGCCGGTTGCAGGGCCAACGCCGCCACGGCGGGCTTGTG
>SLOW01000275.1 GCA_007132315.1 Opitutales bacterium | reverse complement strand
ATAAATTGCTTACCAATATGACAATCAATCACATGCACCCCCTTTTTGTTTTTTGGCTGGAAATTTCGCGAGAAAAGATCTTCCATACCTTTTCGAGGAAGGTCTCTAGTTAAGAAAAGTTGGGAAATTGTCTGCTTCTGGGCACATAGCCAAAGAGAGGCGGTCGGGCAACCCACCCATGAACACTTGGACGCCATTGGAATGAGCGAGAATACCGTGGGGTTGGCGGATGTGGGGATGGCGTTCATGCAGGAGTCGGGGATTGGAGCCGGGCTCCCGCAGTCCCCCGACCGGGGCTGGAAGGGGTCGTAACGGAAGGGATATCCCCCGGTGTAAATCGCCCCGAAAATCAAGTCATCGTGGACGGAAAAGGCATTGATATGGCCCCGGGTGATGGCACCCACCCCACCCCCCAGTACACATAGTCGCCATTCCCGGGATCAAAGGAAAACATGCGCAGCACCCGCCCGGTTCCCCCGTAAATTTTGCCGTCGGGACCGGCCACAACCCCGTAAACCTTGCCGTCGGCGGCCCGGTGGAGTTCGGCCCGTCCCGTCCCCCGGTCCTCTTCATCGGGGATCTGCCGGAGTTCGTCCCGCCCGGGAGGATAGGCGACAATGTTCCCCCTGCAGTTCCCTATGCCGACATAGATCCACCCCGCGGAATCGATGGCCATGCGGGTGGGGTATTGCCGCCAGTCCTCTTCATTGACAATGCCGTGATTGACGATCCGGCCGGGTTTCCGGTGGTAGCCGATGAGTTGAGCTTCGGCTGGGTGAGCTTGGGCTCGCTCTACGGCAACACCCCCTGGCTTTTGCGCGCAAGCGACGCAGGCGCATGCTTTTCTCCTTGCGGTGGCGATCGGGAATCCTTCCGGGGTTCGTTCCTCCGGAAAAAGAGCGACCTGACTTGACAACCTATGCGGAGAACGCGCTTCCAGATCGCCTGTTCCTCCGAACCGGCAGGTGCATCCATTATCCGCTCACATCGACATTCCGGTCCCGAAGGAAGGTTTTCAGTTCGGGAATGCCAATGGTTCCAAAATGGAAAACGGAAGCGGCCAGGAGGATGGTGGCGCCCGCTTCCACTGCTTCCAGGAAATGCTCCAGGGTGCCCGCCCCGCCGGAAGCGACGATCTCGGCGGAAACGGCTTCCTTCATCGCCCGGATCACCGGAAGGTCGTAGCCTGTCTTCGCCCCGTCGCCCGCCTTGCTGGTCGGAAGAATGACGGTGACTCCAAACCCGTCCACCCGCCGCGCCCATTCAATGGCATCCGCCCCCGTGGCGGTTCGGCCCCCGTCGATATACACCTCGTAGCCGGAAGGCAGGGAGGCGTTGCGGTCCACATCGATGGCCACCGTGACCTTCCCGGGACCGAACTCCCGAACCATTTCCGCAATGACCTCCGGCCGGCGAAAGGCCGAGCTGCTGGTCGAGATCCTGTCCGCTCCCGCATGGAGCACTTCCGCGGCGGAAGGCACGTCGGAAATGCCTCCCCCCACCGTCAGGGGAACGGTGGTGGCCGCCGCCACCCGCCGGACCACGTCCAGCATGGTCCTCCGTCCCTCAACCGTGGCATTGATGTCGAGCAACGCGAGTTCGTCGGCACCGTTCCGGGAATACCCCCGGGCACATTCGACGGGATCTCCGGCATCGCGGATATCGACAAAGTGAACGCCTTTGACCACGCGACCATCCCGCATATCCAAGCAAGGCATGATTCGAATCTTTCCGTTCATCAGGGAAAGGATCATGAACGGCTTCGGCAAAAAGTCAGGCTCCTTTTCCAGAGAAGCGAAATCGATTTGGACCCCGATACCGAACCCGACTTCGATTTGGATTTTGCCGAGTCCGAGGCTGCACCGCACTAGGAAAAACGTGGATACTCGTAGGTCGGTGAATGTACGAATCGTTTCAAGCCAGCGGTGATGCGCACCCGGGCACCCGGTCCGAGGGCGACCTGAAACGCCTTTGCGTTGATCGGTGTGGGTGTATCGGCGCCATCCAAAGCGACCTCGGTAAAAGCGTGTTCGCCGAAAGCCCCGGCTTGGACCACCACATTCCGCGTCTCGAGCGGATCGGTGTTTACCAGGGAAAAAGTCAATCCATCCGGACGGATCTCTTCGACCAGTGCAGCCGTGTGCCCGGGCAAACCGGGCCGCTTTTTAAGTGGATCAAAATAGCGAAGGCAGGCGTGGAGCAACCCTCCGTGGTAAACCGGGGCCGGTGAACCGAAGGCCATCTGAATGAGTCCCTCCGGCAGGACCGGGTTCAGGTTCTGCCAATGATGGACGTCCCATGATTCGTAATCATCATTGTCATTGTCGATTTCATCGAGCCGATTATGGACGCCTTGACGCGTCGCTTCGATGACAGCCCTGGGGAAGTCGGGATTGACGCCTTGATGGTAGGCGAACCAGGCAAGGGGAGAATGGGCGCCGGCCTTATCGAAGCTTGGAGCGCTGCGCCAGTTTTCCCATCCCGGCAGACGCTCTTTCAGGCGCGACAGATCCCGGGGATCGCGACTCATGAAGTAGAGGTGAACGTAAAACGAGGCATGGGACTCCACGTAATGGAACCATCCTGCATCGCCGTGGCGGTTGGGAATGGTCACTTTGCCGTTTTCTTCGCGCCGCAACTCCCAGAGGCGATCGGCCTGGGAGCGATGCAGTTCCAGCCAGGAAAGATCCCCACTCAACAGCACCGCATTGCTTGCGGCAATCAAGGTCGCCTCCAGGATTTTTCCCGCCCCGTGCGGCCAGCGCCAGCCGTAGTAGCCGCCCCACCATTTGCCGTCCATGCGTTCGCCGATTTTTCCGGTCGGACCGATGTTATCGGGTATGATACCGTCATTGGCCTCGATTTTATTCATCCACATGGTGACGTAATCGAGCACCCAACGGCGGTATTTTTCATCGCCGGTATAAAGAAAGGCGTTGGTGATCAGGCTGGTTGCCATCAGATTCAGCGGCACATCCCCGGGCACCATTCGTTCGTTCATTCGCCTGAGGATTTCCTCGAATACGGCATCGTCTTCCCAGTCGAGCTTGCACATCGGATCCGAGGAATCGAATCCGGGCACGTCTTCGTAAGGTGAGAGGTATTGGGCGAGCACCCAGCGGTGCGTGGACCAATCCTCGGACGACATGACAAATTGTGGGCCCTTGCTTCCGTTGATCGGCGAACGGATCATTTTCAGATCGCGGTCCCAGTTCGGGGCTTCCGCATCTTCCCCGGTGTACATTCCGGCAAATCTCAGGGCACGCGCTCGATCCATGTGGTGATTCGGATCGGCCATGGCGAGGTAGTAGAGGTAAGTGTAGCTCTCGCCATGATGCATCCAGTCGTAATAGGCATCGAACTCCCGGTGGACCTGCCCGTATTCGGTAAATTGCCAAGTCACCGCGTTCCATTCCTTGCGACCCATACTGTGGTACCATTCATCACCGCCGAGAAGGTAAAACAGCGGGAAGGACAAAAAGCTCTCGTAGCCATCATCCGAGCCGTCCATTCCCGGCCACTCCTTGCGCCAGATCAGCGTGCCGTCCGGGCGCGTGTATTTTTCGAGAAAAGGGGGCCCGGCGCGGTTCATCACCTCGATTAACGCGCGCTGCTTGACGGCCCAGTCCGGCGGGGCTTCCCGCCCGTGAGCCCGCAGAGTCATCAAAGGCATGCCACCGCCCTCCTTTCATAGCCGTCGGACAGCATACCGCTCTTGAAGGGCTTCGGGCAAACACGTTTCGGGGTGTCCATCACCGGGAGAATCGTTCGGCTTTCATGGGAAAAAACTGGCTGAATCGGGTTGGAGATGTCAAGGCAGTTTGGTTGATTGCGACGTGGTCCTTCGCTCCAACTTTTGGTAACAACCTTGCTTCCCGGAAGTAAAGAGTTCTGATCCCGTGCCTCCGGTCCGTCCGGGGGGACGGTACGGACCTGAGGCCGCGGCGCCAGGGACGGAAGTCCGGGATTGGGGCGGTTTCACGGTCCCACCCCGAAGGCCGCCCGGAATTCCCGTCGGACATCCTCCGGTATCTCCGCCGTGGCCGCCTCATATCCCTCCTCCACTTCCTTCCGGTTGGCCGCCCCAAAAAGCACGATACCCTCAATGGGGGCGACCAGACAAAACTGCAGCGCCAAGTGCCGGATATTCACGCCCCGTGCCCGGCACCACCGCCACATGGCGTGGGCCAAAGGATCCTTCACCGGGTTCGGTTTGAGCCCGGCCAACAGCCCCATTCCCAAAACGCTGGCCAAAATCACCCCCGCATCCCATTCCAGCGCCCACGGCAAAACAGTCTCCGCTGCGGATTGGTCCAGCAGGGTGTAATCGAGATACGTCAGGACGATATCCATGTTTCCCGTTTCCAGCGCCCGGCGGTGAAACTCGTGGGAGCGCACGCCAAGGCCGACATGGCGGACCAGGCCTTCCTCTTTCATTTGGAGCAACTCATCCAAGGCGTGGCCTGGCGCCAAAGGCAATTCGATATCATCCGGATCGTGAATCAGGCAGGAATCGAGGTAATCGGTCCGAAGCAACCGCAAACTGTTCTCCACGCTCCAACGGGTTGCCCTGGCCGAGTAATCCCCACGGCATTGGGGGTGGGTCCCGGTCTTGGTTTGCAAGTAAACCCGGTCCCGCCACCCCTCCGCCAAGGCCGAGCCGAGGCGGCGTTCGCTCTCCCAGTAGTAGGGGGATGTGTCGAGAAAGTTGATACCCAAATCGATGGCCCGTCGGACACCCTCGACGGTATCCCTATCGCTGCTTTGTTTCGAGCCGAACCAAGCGCAGCCCAACCCGAGAGCCCGGGAGCGGATGCCCGTCCTTCCCAATCTCCGTATTTCCAAATCTTTCATTTCACACCAGCCTTTCACTGGAAAAAATTGAATGGACAAGAATCCCTGCTCAGGGACAAGCCTTTGCACATTGCACGTCAAACCAGGCAAGCTTGGCGTGCGGCGCCGGCGGCGATTGCGGTTGTGATTTGTTCGGGTCGCAGCAAGGTGCCGACTCCAACGCTCATACCGGGAACTTCGTTGGCAATGCGCCTTACGCATTCCATCGCGAGTTCGTGGCGCAGGGGAACTTCCATGATGTGCATTCCGCCCAGTTCGAGGGCGCGCGCAAATGGCATGGAGGCTTTGTGTTTTCCAGGGTTGCCGCACAAAGGATACGACTTTCAGTCAAACGTGCTTCCAGATTCATCTTGGTTCCTCTGCTTGCTCCGCGTCCTTGATCGCCTGGACTTTTTGTGTGAGGAGGCGGACGATTTCGTCTCTCACACGTTGTCCTTCCTTTGGATCCGCTTTACTGGGCGTGCCGTTGATGCCTCCGGTTCCGGGGCAGATGGCGGCGCGCGAGCGGAGACGGTACCAGGGCTTTTCGACTTTGAAATCGGTTACCCGGTCCATGTGAGCTGTGGTCCCGACTGCCAAGGCGATTTCAGTCTCGCCCTGGTCGGCGTGGGAAATTTGGGTAAAGCCGGTTTCGGTCCAGTAGTTCCAATAGACCGCCCGCAAATCGGAATACGTCTCCCAAATACGATACAGGGCGAGTTCCACCGGAAGTTTGTTGGCTCCGTGGCCGCTTAGGAAAATCTGGCGCTTGAAACCATGGCTACAGAGGAGGCGGGATAGGTCCGCGACAACGGCTGCCATTGTTTCCGGACGGACGCCGAGGGTGCCTGCATAGCCGGCCATTTCGTCGGCGAAGCCATACGGCATCACCGGTAAGAGAATGGCACCGGTTTGTTCGGCGGTTCGGCGGGCGAAGTATGCCGCGGTGTCCATGTCCACGGAGGTGGCGAGGTGGGGACCGTGGGCTTCAACCAGCCCGAGTGGAAGGATTACGGGAAGCCTGCGGTCGAGCGCGGCGATTTCATCCGAGGTGAGTTGGCACCATTCTTTCATTTTGAGCTTTCCAGGTGACGTTTTATCATCATGGCGGCACCGAGCACGCCGGTGTGCTCGGAAATTTCCGAAACGACGATCGGCACACCCTGGCCGGGTGGATGCCGGAAAATGTACCGGTTGACGTGTTGCCGGAGGTCCGGGAGAAAGTGGGATGCAGCCAGCATGGCCCCCCCGCTGAGGATGATGACCTGGGGAGAGTAGGCGTGAACTGCGTTCACCAGGAGCCATCCGAGTTTAGAGGTCCACCGGCGGAGTTCATCCAGGCATAGCCTGTCCTCCCGCTCCACGCCTTCCTTGATGATCGTGTGAAAATCGATCGCATGAGCGTCGGTGAAGTAACTTTCCGTGAGGACGGAAGGAATTCCCCGCTGCAATCCGCTTCGCACTGCCAGGGAGAGTGCGGTGGCCGAACAGCTCATCTCGGCCGTCCCGCGGGCTCCGGTGAGGCAGAGCTGATCATCAGCCGCATTGATTACCAGGTGGCCGAGTTGGGTGCCGAACATAAAATTGGGATCTTCGAGGATTCTCCCGTCGAGAAGCACCCCCGACCCGATACCGGTGCCGATGGTGAGGGAGACCGCCCAATCCACTCCTTTTGCTTTTCCTGCGTATTTTTCAGCATACATCGACAAGGTTCCGTCGTTTTGGGCTCGTACCGGAACAGCGAACCGTTCTTTGAATTGCGGCACGATCGGATATTTCTCCAACCCCTTTACTTTTCCCGGCAGCAGAACGACTCCAAGTTCGGGATCGACCGGCCCGGTGAGGCCCAAACCCATTCCGAGCGGTAACGAGCCGACATTCTCAATCAACCCGGCCGTCCTGTCGAGCAGGGCTTCGACCGCATTGGCGATTCTTACATTGTGAGGAGACTCGAATGTGTCCTGCGCGATAAAGGTTGCATCGGGTGTCAGGGCGCCAAGCTTGACCCGTGTGCCGCCCCAGTCGAGGCCAAGGTACCAGTCTTGGTTTTTCATGGGAGTTCCAGAATAGCCCCGTCCTCGCGGAGCCTCTCTTGCAGGCGTGATACCGAAATTTCCAAGGGCGCTTTCCGTTCCTTGGCCATTTGGGCCGCCGCCGTTCCGGCAGCCTGGCCCATTGCCATGCACTGGGCCATTGAGCGAACGCTTGCGTGGGCCTGGTGTGTCGCGGAAAAGCAGCGTCCGGCGACGAGAAAATTCCGGGACCCCTGCGGGATAAGCGTTCGCCACGGGATCCCAACGCACATTCCTTCCGGAAGGTAGGCCCATTTTGTGTCTGCCCCTCCGTGATGATCCTCAATGGGCGCACCGCACAGACCGATCTGATCGTCGAACTGCTTTGCCGAGAGCACTTCCTCTCGCGTCAGCCGATGCTCGCCGTAAACGCGCCGAGTTTCCCGAACTCCAATTTGAGTGCCGAACGTCGCGAGTTGCGCCTTTTCGTAGCCTGGTACCTTGTCGCGGAGAAAACGGATGTATTCGATCGCTTGTTTTCGTCCTTCCATTTCCGCTCGGGAAATCAATTCCGGATCAGTGGCGTTCAGAATTGAGTCGCCGTGCTTGTAGTAAGAGGGAAGACGCGTCATGATGGTTGCCGTCATGTGCTCCACCGGCGTAACATGGTCGCTGCCTTCCTTGCGGGGCAGCGCGTATTCGCCCGATTCGGCGGCGGCCGCCATCAGCGACTGAAACTCCTTCCTGGAAAGAGTTTTGCGGCGACTCATATCGACATTGCAGAGCCGGAATGTGGTGGTGAGGGTTTGAGCGGGCTCGATCTCCCCGGCAAGTTCATAAGGGAACCCGCCGAAGTGGCAGAGGTCGGCGTCGCCCGAGGCATCGACAAAAACGTCGGCGGTAAAGGCGCGCAAACCGAGCTTGGTGGCGACGATCACCGAACGCAGGGCTCCGTCCTTCGACTCCACGTCCTGCACCCATGCATTGAGGAGTACATGGGCGCCGGCTTCGGTGATGAGATCTTCCCAAACGACTTTAAGGTACTCGGGATGGTAGGTGACACCGGTTCCGGCGCCATAAGTATTCGGGCGTTCCAGCCAGGAGGAATGGCGCCGAAGTCGCTCCATGACATCTTCGCTCACTCCGGAGACCGCCTTT
>SLOW01000340.1 GCA_007132315.1 Opitutales bacterium | reverse complement strand
TGTCGGGGTCGTTGCCACGGGAAAAATAGATCCGCTCGAAGGAGCAATACGCCGGCGCCGTCTCCGCCGCGTAACGTTCCTCGAAAAAGTCGCCGTCGGCCTTCATCAACGCCACGTGCCCCGGTTTGACCGCCCTGACCTGGTCGGCCCGCGCGCTGAACACCGTCATCAAAGGCGCCCGCTCCGAAGCGACCGCCAGCACCTCCTCATCCATGTAATAATAACAGGGCCGGATTCCCCGGGGATCGCGCAGGGCGAATGTGTCGCCGTTGCCGACGAAGCCGACCAGGGTGTATCCGCCGTCCCATTCGCGCGACGCTTCCGAAATGATCTGAGCCGGATTGATCGTGAGTCCGAGGGCCTCGACGGCCTCGACTCCGCTGTGTCCCTTCCGGCACAGTTCTTCGTAGAGGCGGTCGTGTTCGACGTCGAGGTGGTGGCCGACTTTTTCCAGCAGGGTCTGTGTATCGGAATCGTAGATCGGGTGTTGCCCCATCTCGATCAGCCGGTCGTTGAGCTCGGGTGTGTTGGTGAGGTTAAAATTGCCCGCGATGACCAGATTCTTGGCCGGCCAGTTGCTCTTGCGAAAGTACGGGTGACAGGAGCCCATGGTGTACCCGCCGAAGGTGCCGTAACGCAGGTGTCCCAGATAAATTTCGGCACCGAAATCGAAGTTTCGTTTCACCGTGGCGGGAAACTCGGGGTGGACATCTCCCGTTTCGACGCGCTTGCCGTACTCCTTCAGGAGGCTGCGGAAAATCCGGTCCAGGGGATTGGTCTTGATATTGCGCGAACGGAAGATGTAAGGCTCTCCGGCCGGCATGTTGAGTTTCATCGCGGCGACGCCGGCGCCGTCCTGCCCCCGGTTGTGCTGCTTTTCCATCAGCAGAAACAGCCGGTGAAACCCGTAGAGCGGGTTGCCGTATTTCTGCTGAAAGTACTCCAGAGGTTTTCGCAGGCGAACAATGGCCACGCCGCATTCGTGTTTAATCGGGTCGCTCATGGCATCAATCGGAAAGGCCGGGAAGGCGCATCGCCTCCGGGATGGCGCTGTCCCAGGCTTGCTTCAGGCGGGCCACCGGCCACTGGTGGGAAAAGCCCTTTTCCGGGCAATCGACCTTGAGAACAGTTTCGGAAGTCACGCTTCCCAGTCCGCAGGCCTCCAGGCCGGCGGCACGGGCGCCTTCGAGAATGCCGGTTTCGGCCGCGGCCGAAACGGCCAGGATGACACGGCCCTGGCTTTCCCCGAAGAGCGCGGCATCGATCCGGTCTCCTTCGGCCAGGCCGTCCAGCGTCAGTTCGGCACCGAGTCCGGCTTCTCCGTACAGCATCTCCGCCGCTGCGACCAGCAGGCCGCCCTCGGAGAGATCGTGCGCGGCGTTCACTTGTCCGTCGCGGATGCGGGCCAGGATGAACCCGTGCAAACGTTTCTCTCCGTCGAGATCCACCCGGGGGGCGTCGCCGGTCTTGAGCCCGTGACAGGTGGCCAGGTAGGCGCTGCCGCCGAGTTCGTCGGGGTATCCCCCGAGCAGGATGAGCCTGTCACCCGGCCTCCGGCAGAACTGTTGCGTCACGTGAGCCGCTTCGCGGACCAGTCCCGCCACCGAAACCACCGGCGTCGGATCGACCGCGCCGTTGAGGTTTTCGTTGTAAAGGCTGACGTTGCCGCCGGAGACCGGCACATCGAACGCGCGGCAGGCTTCGGCCAGTCCGCGCACCGCTTCCTCCATCATGTGGAAAACCTCCGGCTTGTACGGATTGCCGAAATTGAGGTTGTCGGTCATCGACAACGGTTCGGCGCCGCTGCACGCGAGGTTGCGCAGGCATTCGACCATCGCGATCTGTCCCCCGCGGTGCGGATTCAGGTAGCAGTAGCGGCCGTTGCAATCGTTGGCGATGGCGATGTACTTGTCAGTGCCGTTCAACCGCAGCCGCACGACGGCGGCGTCACTGCCGGGCCCCAACACGGTTCCGGCCATGACCATGTGGTCGTACTGCTGGTACACCCAGCGTTTCGAGGCGATGGTCGGATGGGCGAGGAGGCGAAGCAGGGCCCGGTCCAGGTCGTCCTTGCCGGGCTGAGGCAGGGAGTCGGGGCTCCAGGAACGGGTTTCCTTGAAATAGGCCGGCTCTCGCGATTCCCGGTGATAGACCGGGCCCTCGTCGGTGAGGAGTTTGGCCGGAATGTCCGCCACGGGAATCCCATGCTGTTTCACCACCATGCGGTCGCCCTCGGTCACCACCCCGACCTGTTCGGCGTGGAGGTCCCATTTGGCGAAAATGCGTTCGATCTCGTCCTCGCGCCCCTTCCGGACGATCACAAGCATGCGTTCCTGGCTCTCCGAGAGCATGATCTCGTAGGAATTCATCCCGGGTTCGCGCTGGGGAACGCGGTCGAGCTCGATTTCGATTCCGGCGTCGCCGCGGGCCGCGGTTTCACAACTCGAACACGTCAAGCCGGCCGCCCCCATGTCCTGAATCCCCACCACCAGATCCGGCACGGCCATCATTTCCAGGCACGCCTCCATCAGAAGTTTCTCCATGAACGGATCGCCCTTCTGAACGGCCGGCCGGTCGGCCTGGCTTTCCTCGGTCAGTTCCCGCGAGGCGAAACTCGCTCCGCCCAGGCCGTCGCGTCCGGTCGAGGCCCCGACGTAGTACACCGGGTTGCCGACACCCGAAGCTGCGCCCCGTTTGATCTGGTCGTGGCGCAGGATGCCGAGGCAGAGGGCGTTGACGAGGGGGTTGCCCTCGTAACTGGCGTCGAAATAGACATCGCCACCAACGGTCGGAATACCCATGCAGTTGCCGTAGTGGGCGATCCCGGCGACGACGCCCCGAAAAATGCGTTTGACGGTGTCCGAATCCAGATTTCCGAACCGGAGTGAATTTGTGAGCAACACCGGGCGCGCTCCCATGGTGAAGATATCGCGGATGATCCCCCCCACACCTGTGGCGGCACCTTCGAAGGGTTCGACCGCGCTCGGGTGATTGTGGGATTCGATCTTGAACGAGATAGCCCAGCCGTCGCCGATATCGATGACCCCGGCGTTCTCTTCCCCGGCCCTGACCAGAACCCGCCCGAACGGGGCGTCGGCGTCGGCCTTTTCGGTGGGAAACTGCTTCAACAGCGGCCGTGAGTTCTTGTAAGAGCAGTGCTCCGACCACATCACGCTGAAAATCCCCAGTTCGGTCAGACTCGGCTCGCGGCCGAGGGCCGACACAATCTTGTCGTATTCCTCCGGAAGGAGTCCGTGTTTTTCCACGAGCTGCGGCGTGATTGTCACGTTGAGCACCGGATCCGGGTTGGGCGGAAGTTTCTGCGATACCGTCATGTCGAAATTAAGAAGTCGATCCGGCCCGGACCCGGCCGGAAAACGCTTCCGCCGCCGCCAGGGCCGCCCGCAACACGGGAAGACCGTCGCGGCTTGGATGATGGCCCGCCACGGCGCGTTCCGGATGTGGCATCATGCCGAACACGTTCCCCCGGCGATTGCGGATGCCGGCGATGTCGTCGATTGAACCGTTGGGATTCTCCCGGAGCGGCTCTCCGCCCGAACCCCGGGAACGGTACCTGAACAGGACCTGCGCGTCCCGGCGCAGTTCCTCGAGCCCCGCCGGGTCGATCCGGTAGTTGCCCTCGCCGTGCGCGACCGGGATGGACAGACTTTCGCCCAGAGCCTTTCGATTGAAAAACGGCCCGGCATCCTCCACCCGGAGCTCGACGGTTCGGCACCGGAACTCCAGGCATTCGTTGCGGATCAGCGCGCCGGGCAGGAGACCGGCTTCACAGAGAACCTGAAACCCGTTGCAGATTCCGAGCACCACGCCCCCGTTCTCCGCAAATTCGGCCACCGCACGCATGATGGGCGAGAACCGGGCGATGGCACCGCAGCGCAGGTAGTCACCGTAGGAGAACCCACCGGGAAGAACGACCAGATCGGCGTCCCCGAACGCGACTTCCTTGTGCCACACCATTCGGGCCGGAACGTCGAGGGCATCGGTGAACGCGAGCAAGGCGTCCCGGTCACAATTCGAACCGGGAAATTGCACTACGGTCGCCTTCATTCCCGCGCCCGCTCGACCGACCACCGGTAATCCTCGATCACCGGATTGCTGAGAAGGTCCCGGCACACCCGGTCCACGGAAGCTTCAAACCCCTCGTCCGGTTGTTCCTCCATTTCGAGTTCAATGACTTTTCCCATTCGGACGCCCTTTAGGTTTTCGAATCCCAGACTCTCCATGGCGTGCGCCACAGCCGCGCCCTGAGGGTCGAGTACATTCTTTTTCGGTGTCACAAAAACGGTGATCTTCACGTCCTTCAGAAAGCAACCCCACCCGTCTTTTCCGTCAAGGTAAATCTGGTTTTTAGGAGTCTGTCGGCGAAGCTCGACAAACTCCCAGGACGGACTTTCCACACGCCCTCCCTGGCGAAACCGAACCGGTCGGCCGAAAATTCTTGGTTCAGAATGTGCATGTCCTCCATCAATTCCACGCCGTCCACCTACTTGGAGCTGCGGACCTCGGGCGCAGCCTGAATACCCGGGTCGGGTCGGCGAACCACCGAGGAAGCCAGCACCGCATAGTGAACTCAGGTCGGACACCAATATCACTGCAATCGTTGACCTGTCACCCCACCGCATCCTACCACCGTTCGTAAAGGGGAGAAAGCCTCTCGGACCCGGCGGGAATTGAACGCCCGTCGCTGCATCAGGCGCCAACGTCCGCCAGGACCTCGTCGATCGACCGGAGCGCGCCGGGCGCAAAGAACCCGTTGATCCGGGTGACGACCTGTTGGATCAGGCCGTCCGGACAGGAGGCGCCGCCGGTGACGAGGATCCGGACCGGCCGGTCCGCCTCGGGAAGGAACGGCCGCAGTTCGGCGGTCGCCTCTTTGCCGGCCCCGGCGGGCAAGATCGTGTGCCGCACCCGGTCACGTCCGAGCAGGTTGGCTTCGGACTGGATATAAAACGCGGAGTCGCCGAGTATTTCGGCGCACATCCGGTGGAGTTGGTAGGTGTTCGAACTGTTGCGCCCCCCGATCACCAGGGCGCAATCCAGCGGGGCCGCCAGAGCCCGCTCCAGCGCGTTCTGGTTGACCTGGGTGGCGTAACAGAGGGTATCGCCCTTACTGCCCGCATGGAGGTGATGCCGCACGCGATCGGGTCCGTACTTGCGCGAGAACACGTCCTCCAGGTAACGGATGATTTTCAGCGTTTCGTTGCGCAGGAGTGTCGTCTGGTTGACCACCGCGATCCGATCCAGATCCCGCTCCGGCGAAAATCCGGCGGTGTGCTGACCCGCGAAATGCCGAAACAACCTCCGGCGCTCGGCCGGCGACTCCGTCTCGATGATCGCCCCCACCACCCGCGCGTCCTCCAGATTCCGGACGATCAGACTCGGCGCGGCCGCCGAGCTGTTGGAGAAGGTCGCCTTGGTCTCCTCGTGTTCGCTCTTGCCGTGAATGAGCACCGTGTATCCCTCGCGACCGAAGCGGCGGGCCGCCTTCCAGACCTTCTCCACCAGCATGCAGGTGGCGTCGTGATCTTGAAAGGCGATCCCCTTTTCGATCAGCCGAACTTTGGCCTCGTTGGTCGCTCCGAAGGCCGGTATCACAACCACGTCCCCGGGGCCGATTTCATTCCAGTAAGGCCGGCCCGTTTCCGGGTTCAGGCACGGTTCGCCCGTATCGGATTGCAGGTACTTCAACCCGCGCGACAGGAGGTCTTCGTTGACGAACGGATTGTGGATCAACTCGCTGAGCATGAAAACCCGCCGCCCGGGATTCGCGGCCAGGGTTTCGTAGGCGCGTTCGATGGCGTTCTGCACGCCCAGGCAGAATCCGAAATGACTCGGCAGGACGTACGAAACCGGTCCGAAATCGAGTGTGGCCGGCGTCGCGGCCGAACGTTCGCTGGTCCGCTTGACCCGCTTGATGGCCTCGCAGAGTCGGCTTTGATAAAGCGTTCCGGAAATCTCGTCGATGCGGTACACCTCGCGGTTCCGTTCCCGTTCGGTGCGAAACTGGTAGATATAATCGCTTTCCCGCATTCCCAGATAAGGCAGGCGGATGAGACGACACCGCACCTCCGAAAGGCTGTCGCGGACCTCTCGCGAAAACAGCCCGGGATCCGCCTCAATCGCCTCCCGCAGGGCCTCGACCGGATACCGGCCGGCCGCCGCCGGCACGTCCCCGTCCTCCGCCGTCACGGCGAAGTGGAGCCGTACCGCGTCCCCGTTCGAGCCGCGCGCGAACTCACCGACCGTTTCCAGGCGAACGATCGCGTCTTCCTCCACGTCCAGTGCGCGCGCCAACGCCTCGGCGGACGGTTCCCCGCGGACTCCCGAGACATCCGGCAACCCGAGCCGGCCGTCCCCGGCACGGCGAAACAGCAACACCCGGTGACCGGGGTCGAACAACCATACCGCGGACGCCGTCACGCGGTTGTCGCGCGCCGCCGTCCGGGCTGCCATGCCGTCGTCACTCATAAATCCTGGTCAGCCAAGCACGGCCCGGCGGCCTTTGCAACCCATCGGAGCCCGACACTCGGCCGGTGCGGATCGTGACGAAGGCCGCAGGCGGGAAAAAACCTGCCTGAACGGGGTATTCAAAGGGCTGCCCGACAAGGATTCGAACCTCGACTAGATGGACCAAAACCACCTGTGCTACCATTACACCATCGGGCAAAACGCGCTGATGCCCTAACACCTAAAACCCCGCTTCGGGACGTCAAGCGCTTTGCGAAAATAAAAACCCCGACCCTTGCGTTTTACCCGTTTTACCGTCCTCCGCAAAAAGCCCCGCCCGGTTGGACGTTCCCTAGGAAATCATTTGCCAAAACCACTTACAGCGATCAAACCGGGAGTTGTATGAATTCCATCATCGATATCCGTGCCAGGGAAATTCTGGATTCGCGAGGCAATCCCACCGTCGAGGTGGACGTCGAGCTCGAAAGCGGGGCTATGGGCCGCGCGGCCGTACCTTCGGGAGCCAGCACAGGCGAACATGAGGCGCTGGAATTGCGCGACGGCGGGTTGGGCCCGAAACAGATGCCCAAAGGGGTGGACGGCAAGAAGCGCTACCTGGGCAAGGGTGTGCTCAAGGCCGTGCGGAACGTGGAGGACAAAATCCTTCCGGCCCTGGTCGGAATGGATGCCACCGACCAGGTGGCTGTGGACCGGGCCATGCTCGAGCTCGACGGAACGCCGACCAAGAAGAAGCTCGGCGCCAACGCCATTCTCGGTGTCTCCCTCGCCGCGGCGCGCGCCGCGGCGGATTCGTGTGAACTCCCGCTCTACCGCTATCTCGGAGGAAGCAACGCCAAGGTGCTGCCCGTTCCGATGATGAACATCATGAACGGCGGCGCCCACTCGGACGCCCCCATCGACATACAGGAATTCATGATCATGCCCAAGGGTGCCGACAGCTTTCGCGAGGCCCTGCGCATGGGCACCGAAATTTTCCACGCTCTGAAAGGCGTGCTCAAGGGCAAGGGACTCGCCACCGCGGTGGGCGACGAAGGCGGATTCGCGCCGGGGCTCGCCTCCAATGCGGAAGCCCTCGAAGTGATCGCCCAGGCGGTCAAGAAGGCCGGGTACAAGCTCGGCAAGGATATCTTCATCGCCCTCGACGTGGCCGCCTCCGAGTTCTACAACGCCAAGACCGGACGGTACGAATTCCACAAATCCGACCAGTCCAAGCGGACCGCGGGCGAAATGGTCGATTTTTACCGCGACCTGCAGAAAAAGTACCCCATCCTGTCAATCGAAGACGGCTGCGACGAAAACGACTGGGACGGGTGGAAACAACTGACCGACGCCATCGGCGAAACAACTCAGCTCGTCGGCGACGACCTGTTCGTCACCAACACCGGCTTCCTCAAGAAAGGCATCGACCTCGGCGTGGCTAACTCGATTCTCGTAAAGGTCAATCAGATCGGCACCCTCACCGAAACCTTCGATGCCATCGAAATGGCTCGGGAAGCGCGTTACACCTCGGTGATCTCACACCGTTCGGGCGAGACCGAGGACACCACCATCGCCGACATCGCGGTCGCCACCAATGCCGGCCAGATCAAAACCGGCTCGCTCTGCCGGACCGACCGCGTCTGCAAGTACAACCAACTTCTGCGCATTGAAGAGGAACTGGGCGCCAACGCCATCTACGGAGGCAAGCTGTAATCGGATTTTTGCGGAATGAGGTTGATCTTTCCGCACTCCGAGGCACAGTGAATCCGAAGTAGGACCTTTCTCTGATGAGCGACTACGAATTCGAGAGTTTTTCCGAAGGCGATTGGGACGACCGGAGCGATCTGGCTTGGAGTGAGTTCGATTGGGAAAGGTACCTGCGCGAGCAGGAGGAACTTTTCCAACGGTATCTCGAGCTGTATCAACGGTTTGGCGATCGCCCCGACCGACTTGATCGCGTGGCCGCGGGAATGGGCTGGGATTCCGGCGACTGGGCGACAGCCCAGCCTCCGGAGGGCGAGCCCGATCCCGAGGTGGAGGATTTTCTCGCCGAGACCGAAGGCAAACTGGAGGAAGAGGATGCCGAGGATCCGCTGGATCCGTACACCCTGTACCGCCACCCGATCTTCATCGCCACCAAGTCCCTGTACATCCGCCTCAACCAGGCCTGGGAACGGCTCGTGGTCAATCCGGCGAACCGGATTCCCGCCATGCTCGTCCAATCTTATCAAAAATCCCTCCACCGGGGGGAAACCCATGCTCTTTTCGCCATCCATGCTCTGGATATGGGAGACTTCGCCCTTTGCGTCGCACAACTCAAACGGGCCAAGAACGACCTCAAACAATCCATGCGCATTCTGGACGACATTTCACGATTGAACGCTCAGCCGACCACGGACTACCACCGCGAAGCGCTGGCCCAACTATTCGATCTGAGAGAAATCTGGCTCAGAGTGATTCAATACTGCCGCGACGAAGCCAATCATCGTTTCACCGACGAAGACTGAGCCGTTTGCCTACGTTGAGAGATTGAATCGAGGTTCGCCTTCACTCTGATGAAAGCAGTTATGTCCCTTCCGACTGACAGCACACCCTGTTCTCGGCAACTCCGCGCGCAACTGCGTCGTCTGCTGCGGCTCGCCCGCCAAGGCGATAGTCGTGCCTACGTCGAACTTGCCGAGCCCTATCTGAACCTGATCACGGAATTCCTGGGCCTCTCCGGGGCTCACGATCCGAACGATCGGCGCCGACGGGCCGGCCACCTGCTGGCCGACCTGTGGAAATTCCTGCCGTTCACCCGCAAGGTGGCCGATTTCGAACGCCTGCTGGCCGGAAATCTGTTCGCACTGCGGGCCGTGGACATACCGGCCGGCGATTTTCCATGCGCCGCCCTCTTTCACCTCGATCCCAGGGAACGCTTCGTTGTGGTGGCGCGGGAACTGGAGCGCTGGGACGAAACCACCACCGCCGCGGCGCTGCGGATATCGCGTCGCCAGGCGGGCGACACCCTGTTCACGCTGCGCGCCCGTGTCCTCGGGTTTGACACGGCTTCGCTCGACGACGCCACCGTCGCGTGCATGCGCCACGTCTCGAGGGATTTTGACGGACAACACACGCCCCGCGAAAAGTTGCGGCTTTGTCAGCAACTGGGCGCCCAACCCAAGGCCCGAGAGTTCAAGTCGGAATGGCTCGAGCTGCGCTGCCGCTTGATTGAATACCGCCAACAGATCCGGATGACCGACGAAGAGAAGGCAACGATCCTGTCCGAAACGGCCACCGCACTCGCCGGCGATCAGATGATCCAGGTACGCCTGCTCGACCGCTTCGTAGGGCGCATCGGCACGCGCTCGACTCACGCCGCAACGTCCTGAGAATCAATCAGGAACCGATGACGAAATGGTGTCGTCATCTTTTTTCTTGCAGCTATGTTTTGAATGATCAAAATATAAATAGGCTTATGATCAAATTCAACATTCTGATATGGGGAAAAAACAGTCTTGTTTTGACCGCGTCCGCTCTGTCGCTCGTGTTGTTCCTGTCCGCCTGCGAACCCCGTGCCAGCGGAACTCGGGATCATGACGATCGTCCGCTGGTGGCGGCGAGCTTCAGCATCCTCGCCGATTTCACCCGGGGTGTGGCGGGCGAGCAGGTACGGGTCGTGACGCTTGCGCCCGCCGGAGCGGAAGTCCACGAGTGGGAACTGTCACCCCGGAACTTCATCGACCTGGAGGGCGCCGATCTGGTACTTATCAACGGCCTGGGCCTCGAACAGTGGCTCGGCCAGCTCGAGGCCACCGTCGGATCCGGAGTCCCCATCGTCCCGCTCGCCGAAGAAAGCGGCTGGCCCACGCTGCCCATCCGTTTGGGAGATCTGGAAGGCGATCCCGATCCGCACCTGTGGATGGACCCCCGGTCCGTATCGCGCTACGTCGGGGTCATTCGCGACCGGTTAATCGAGCTGGATCCCGGCAACGCCGACGCCTTCCGGGAGAACGCCCGTGCCTTCAACGATGAACTCGACATCCTGCACCACGAATTGGAGGAAACCTTTTCCCGTATTCCCGAAGAGCGGCGCCTTCTGGTGACGAGTGAAGCGGCATTCCTCTACTTCGCCGACGCCTATGGCTTTCGGCACGAGGGGATATGGGGAAGCAACGCAGAGGAAGAAGGCACGCCGCGCCAGATCGCCCGGATCATCGACCTCATTCATGAGCAAGAGCCGGCCGCCCTGTTCTGGGAAAGCACCATTTCCGACCGCTACGTGCGGAGCGTGTCGGACGAGACCGGGACGCCGGTGGCGGGACCGCTTTACGTCGATTCGATCGGCCGCGACGGTTCGGGAGCGGAAACCTATATCGACCTGATGCGGTCCAACGCGCGGGTCATCATGGAAGCCTTGAAGCCGGAAGAGGTATGATGCAAAACGCGGAAACCACTATGACCGAGTCCAGCCCGGAGGGAGGACAACCCTCAACCGCGCCGGAAACCGCGACATCGCAAACGGACCCGCCCGCCGTCGAGACCCGCAACGTCACGGCGACCTACGGCGGGCCGCCTGTTTTGAAAGAGCTGAATCTCGCCATATCCGGGGGCGAACTCACCGCCCTGATCGGACCGAACGGCGCCGGGAAATCCACGTTTTTCAAACTGCTGAGCGGCGTCATGCGGCCGGTGATCGGAGAGGTCCGGGTCTTTGGCCGGTCGATCCGGGAACAGCGCGTTCGCAGCGCGATCGCCTACGTGCCCCAGGAAGAGAGCATCGACTGGGATTTTCCGATCTCGGTTCGGAGCGTCGTGCTCGCCGGTCGTTTCGGACGTATGCGGGCTGACGGCTTTCCCCGCCGCCTCATCCCACCGTGGATGGCGTCGGCCACCCATCGACAGGCGGTGGAAAAAGCCCTCGAGGCCGTTGAAATGGAGGACCTGGCGCACCGTCCCATCGGCGCCCTCTCGGGCGGCCAGAAAAAACGGGTCTTCCTGGCCCGTGCCCTGGCCCAGGACGCCCGGATTCTCCTGCTGGATGAACCGCTGGCCGGAGTGGACAGCCGATCGGCCGAGGTTATTTTCGATGTCTTCCGGCGGACGCGGGACGAGGGACGGACGCTCCTGCTGGTGACCCACGATCTGGCCAGCGTCGAAAAATACGCCGACCGGGCCGTGCTCCTGAACCGCACGGTCATGGCCACGGGAGCACCGTCGAAGGTCATGACGCTCGAAAACCTCGCTCGCGCCTTCGAGGGTGGCTATATACCCGGGAGGAGCGAAGCGGCCCGCTGAGCCGCGGATCCGCGCACCCGTCAATGATGAATTTTCGTCCTCTCCCCTATCCTCTCGAAACCATCCAGGCCGACACCGCCAACTGGGGCGAAGCGGTCATTGAGTTTCTGCTCTCGGCTCTCATGCTGGTGGTGAACCTGCTTCCCGAGACCGTTTCCGAACCCTTTCAATACAGCTTCATGCAGCGCGCCCTGCTGACGTCATTAATCGTGGGCGCGGTCTGCGGCGTGCTGTCCTGTTTCGTCGTCCTCAAGCGCTGGGCGCTGTTGGGCGACGCCATTTCACACGCGGTACTGCCCGGCGTCGCCATCGCGTACCTCGTGGGCCTGCCTTTCTTCATCGGCGCCTTCGTTTCCGGCGCCCTCACCTCGCTCGGCATCGGCGCCATCGAGCGCAACACCCGGATCAAGGAAGACGCGGCCATGGGGATCATGTTCACCGGCGCCTTCGCGCTCGGCGTCGTGATCATCAGTCAAATCGCCACAAGCACCCACCTGATGCACATTCTGTTCGGCAATGTTCTCGGCGTCCGGCTCGCGGTGCTGCAACTCACCCTGGTTTCCGGGATCATCGCCCTGAGCGCGGTATTCTTCTTTTACAAGGAGTTTCTGCTGTACGTGTTCGATCCCGTCCAGGCCAGCGCTCTCGGCATGAACACCGCGTTTATCCATTACGGACTGATGTTGCTCCTCACCCTGACCATCGTCGCCAGCCTGGAAACCGTGGGAATTATTCTGGTCGTCGCCATGCTCGTCACGCCCGGCGCCACCGCCTACCTCCTGACCAACAGCCTCCCCCGCATGATGCTGATCGCCGCCGGCGTCGGCGTGCTTTCAGCCATTGTGGGACTGTACTGCTCGTTCATCTTCAACCTCGCCTCGGGCGGCGCCATCGTCATCGTGGCCACCGTCCTCTTCCTGCTGGCCTTTCTCTTCGGCCAACACGGCGTGTTGATGCGCCGCCTGCGACGGCGTGCGGCCAGGGAATGATGTCGCCCGGGAAACACGAAAGCCTTGGTTTTACAGGAAATCAACACCCCGTTTCCGTCCCTTTTACAAATCCGCTCGTCAAGACTCCTGCGGCGGAACGGACCCCGAGGGTTTCCGTGACTCGTCGATCACCGGAAAGAACATAAACGCGGAATACAGGGCCTGCGCGATATCCTCGGTACGACGCTGCAATTCGGACAGGTATTCGTGCGACCCTTCATCGAAAACATCCTCAACCGTTCGATACTTCAGTTCGTAGAGCAGGCGACCGGCGAGTTTTCCGGCACGATTTTTGAATCGACCTTCTCCCACCCCGGACAGGGTCCGGATACAAGCATCGAGTTCACGCAGGCAAAATAAAACGGACCGGGGAAACTCTTCCGAGAAAATCAGGAATTCCGCGACGTTCCAGGGTTGAACATCGGCCCCGTAAATGTGGTGGTAGGCTTCAAAACCGCTGCACGAGCGGAGAACGGCCATCCACTGCAAAGCGTCGATCGCTCCGCCCACGTCGCTGGCGCTCGGCAGGAGTATGTGGTACTTGATGTCGATCAGGATGCCGGTCTGCAACGCCCGCTCCAAGAACCGGCCAGTCTGGAAGAAGTCCCAGGCCTCGTCGCGAATGACGGTGGCATCGCTCAACCCTTGCAACAAATGTGAGCTCTGTTTGATCCGGCGATAAAAATCGTACGGGTCCGACGTCCAGATTTCCTTGGCGTTGTGGGAACGCACGAAATGGTACAGCCGGTTGATCTCTTCCCAGATTTCGGTCGAAAGCTTATCGCGAACCACCCGTGCGTTTTCGCGCGCCTTCACGATACACGAAAGGATGGAACTCGGGTTTTCCGTGTTGAACGTCAGAAAATCCGTGACGCTCTCGCTGACAGCCTGGGGATAGAGGCGCTTGAACAGCTCGAAATCCCCTGTGCTGCGAATCAGGGGCTCCCAATGGGTCGTGATCCGGCTGTCGTCCAGTCGCTCCAGGTCGAGCAGGAGCTGGAGATTGACATCGACCATGCGCGCCGTGTTTTCCGCCCGCTCGATGTACCGACCCAGCCAATACATACAATCCGCGACTCTCGATAACAGGATCATGTCTTATTCATCCTCATACAACACCCAGGTGTCTTTACTTCCGCCCCCCTGCGAGGAATTCACCACGAGCGACCCCTTGCGAAGCGCCACCCGCGTCAGGCCGCCGGGAACGATGCTGATCTTCTCCCCGTACAAAACGTACGGCCGCAGATCGATGTGGCGTCCCTCGAATCGGTCACCGGACCAAGTGGGGTGGTGGGAAAGGGAAATCGTGGGTTGGGCGATGAAATTGCGGGGATTCGCCCGGATTAGGTCCCGGAAGATTTCGATCTCCGCTTTGGACGCCATCGACCCGACCAGCATTCCGTAACCGCCGGATTCGTTCGCGGCTTTAACGACCAGTTCCGGCAGGTGATCCAGGATATAGGATAAATCCTTGTCCTCGGAAGCCAGGTAGGTAGGCACATTGGGGATGATCGGATCCTCGTCGAGGTAGTACTTGATCATCTTCGGCACGAAGTAGTACATCACCTTGTCGTCCGCCACCCCGGTGCCGATGCTGTTGGCCAGGGTGACATTGCCCGCCCGCACGGCGTCCACCAGGCCCGGAACTCCAAGGAGGGAATCCTTGCGAAAAACCGTCGGGTCGAGGAAATCATCGTCCACGCGCCGGTAGAGGACGTGTACCTGCTTCAAGCCCTGGGTGGTTTTCATGTAAACCTTGCGGTCCTTGATCGCGAGGTCCCGCCCTTCGACCACTTCGATCCCCATCTGTTGGGCCAGGAAGCAGTGCTCGAAATAGGCGCTGTTGTAGATGCCGGGGGTGAGCACCGCGCAAACCGGCCGATCTCCGGGCGCGGGTGTGACATACCGGAGCATTTTCAGCAATTCGTTCGGATACGTGGCGACCGGGCGCACGTTGGCGCGACTGAAGAGGTTGGGGAAAGCCCGTTTCATGGCGATCCGGTTCTCCAGAACGTACGACACCCCCGAAGGCGTGCGTCCATTGTCCTCGAGCACGAGATAGTTGCCGTCCTTGTCGCGGATCAGGTCGGTCCCGCAGACATGGATGTAGATGTCCCGCGGGACCCGGATCCCGGCGAATTCCGGTCGAAAATGGCGCGCGGAGAGCACGTACTATTCGGGAATGACGCCGTCTTTGACGATCCTTCTGTCGTGATAGATGTCGAACAGGAAACGGTTGAGTGCCGAAATACGCTGCACCAGTCCCCTCTCGAGGAACTCCCACTCGCTCCGGGGAATGATGCGCGGAACCAGATCGAAGGGAAAAATCCGCTCGGTACCCTGGTCATCGCCGTAAACCGTGAACGTGACGCCCTGTCGCCAGAGCGACAGATCCACCGCCTGGCGTTTCTGCGTGAACTCCTCTTCGGTAAGGCGACGGAATCGCTCGTAAAGCCGGCGGTAATGGGGGCGGACCGTGCCGTCTCCCTCGAACATCTCATCGAAAAAACCGTCGGTGCCGTAATTATCGAATAACATCACTCGGAATGCCGAATTTCCACGCTGCCCGTCGCACGCCGAAAACAGCCGCTTCTCGCTTTTTCAATCAGGAATGGGACACAGTCAACAGACCACCGTATTTTTTTCTTCTTGAAGGTCATGCATTCAATCGGGCATCGTCGTTCATTCTCCAGCAAGCGGAATGACCAAACCGAATTCTCTAAACGTGTTGGTGGTGGGTGGCGGGGGACGCGAGCACACCCTCGTCCAGGCATGCTTGGCCAGCCCACTGCGCAACAAGGTGATCGCAGCTCCCGGAAACGCCGGCATCGCCGGCATCGCCCCCTGCTTCCCCGTAGCCGCGGACGATGTCGACGGCATGGTCAAACTGGCCGGCGACCAGGCGATCGACCTCGTGATCGTCGGCCCGGAGGTCCCGCTCAGCCTGGGTCTCGCCGACGCACTGCGGGAAAGGAACGTCCTCGTGTACGGTCCGGGACGCGCCGCGGCGCGTCTCGAGGCCAGCAAAATTTTCACCAAGGATCTGTTGCGCAAATATGGTCTCCCGACCGCCCGATCCGCCACGTTTACCGAACCCGAACCCGCTCTGGCATACCTGAACGAACGTGACACCTACCCGGTGGTGATTAAAGCCGACGGCCTGGCCGCCGGAAAAGGTGTGTTGATCGCACGGGATGCCGGTGAAGCCGAAGACGCCGTGCGTTCCTGCCTCGAACGGAAAGATTTCGGCGAGAGCGGCTGTTCGATCCTGATCGAAGATCACCTTTCCGGCGACGAGGCATCCCTGCACCTGATGGTTTCGGGACGCGATTTCGTCGTTCTGCCCACCAGCCAGGACCACAAGCGCGCCGGCGACAACGACACCGGGCCGAACACCGGAGGCATGGGCGCTTACTCGCCCGCCGAACTGCTGGATTCCATCCTCCTCGAAAAGGTCGGCCAGGTCATCGCCCGCCCCGCCGTCGAGGCCATCGCCTCCGAGGGCCTGGATTTCCGGGGCACCCTGTACATCGGGCTGATGCTCACGGCCGACGGCCCTCAGATCCTGGAGTTCAATGTACGCTTCGGCGACCCCGAAACCCAGGTCATCCTCCCCCGGATGCGGACGGATCCCCTCCGGCTGATGCGGGATTGCGCCGCCGGCGAACTCGCCGACACCGAGATCGAAGAAAAACCGGAAGCGGCCCTGTGCGTGGTCCTGGCCGCCGGAGGTTATCCGGACACCCACCCAAAGGGAGACACCATCACCCTCCCGGAAGGCGTTCCCGAGAACTGTCACATCTTTCACGCCGGAACAGCGCTAGGCGCCCGGGGGCAACTGGTAACATCCGGAGGACGGGTTCTCGGGGTCACCGCTCTGGCCTCGACGCTGACCGAAGCGGCGCGGAGCGCCTACAGCCTCTGCGAGGAGATCCGTTTCGACGGCATGCACTACCGCCGCGACATCGGAAAACGCCAGCTCTCCCAACAAACGAATTGAGCGAGAACTTTTCCCGGACTTAAAGCCGCGTATGTTGAACCCGATGACTCGATTTCCGACAATGCCCGTCGCCACCATCATGGCGGTCCTCCTCATCTTCGCCCCACTCGACGGGTCGGGACAATCCGCCGCCACGGAATCCCTTTTGGAACTCTGGGGCGACGAATCGGTCTTTTCAGCCGAGTTCTTCCCCGAAGCCGAGCAGACGGGCTTTGATGACATCTTTCTGGCCGGCCTGGAAACGCTGTTTCCCAGACGGGTGGCGCGGGAACGCCCCGACGTTTCACCCGGGCCGCCCCGGGTGCCAAGAGTCGAATCGTTCATTCCGGGCGTTCGGTACGTGCGGGTCTATCACCTCGGCGAAGCGCTGGAGACAATTCGGAACGAGCTCGCGAACAACGCTCTCGTGCTGGACCTTAGGAACGTGCCCGCCGGGCCGGAAGAGACCCTGGACCTTGGAAACATTCTGGCGGTGAACGACAAGGTGAAACTCGCTCTGTTCGAACACACCGCCGACGGCGACGCGGACCGCCCGCAAAGGGAACTGATGATCGAACCGGTCGGGATTCGCCGTTCCCTGCAACCCGCATTCATCCTGACCAACGGCGAAACCGCCGGCCCTTTGGAAGCGCTGTTGGCCGAACTCAAGAACAACGGACAGATCATCTCGATCGGTCTGCCCGGTGCCGGTCTTACCGGAGAATTCCGACGGGCACACGACGATCCGTCCCTTTACGTGCTGAGCGGCGAGTGGCGTCCGGCTTCGGGCGAATCTCTCCTGGACGGCGGATTCACTCCATCCGTCCAACTCAACGTTACCGCCGCTGACGATCAGCGCGC
Source organism: Opitutales bacterium (assembly GCA_007132315.1). GTDB lineage: Bacteria > Verrucomicrobiota > Verrucomicrobiia > Opitutales > T3Sed10-336 > SLOW01. The sequence goes on along the minus strand of SLOW01000340.1, from coordinate 7,575 downwards.
CTATGAAGCCATGGAGAACGGCCGTTCCCTCCTTTCGCTGGTAGCGGCCGATCCCGAACCGGCCGGTGATGCCGAGAGTCCCATGGATGCACTCGATTCGCTGGATCTCGAGAACGCCGAGCCGGGAGTCAACAACGGCCCCATCGACCCCATCCTGCAACGAGCTTACTTTATCGCGACCGCGTTGCGGTCGATGGGTAAAATCGCTTCACCTGAAAACAACTGATCTCCTATGGCGACCTCCCCCGGAAGAGTTTTATTCGTCTGCACCGCGAACATCTGCCGCAGCCCCATGGCCGAGCGTCTGTTAGCGCACGCGCTCAAGAACGAGGATGACCCCTTGAACGCTTTGAAAGTAGATTCGGCCGGCGCTGCGGCCTACACCGGCGACCCGGCCTCGCCGAATGCGGTCAATGCCCTCGAAAAGGTGGGCATTCCGCTCGACGACCACCGCTCCAAGCCGGTCACGGAGGAACTCATGAACGACGCTGTGGCCGTATTCTGTATGACGGAAGGCCACCGCGAAATCATTCGCGGCCGTTTTCAAGGAGTACCGGAACACCTTTACCTGATGCGCGAATTCCTGCCCGAGGAACAAGGACGGGAAATCCCCGATCCCTTCGGAGCGGACCTGTCTTCCTATGAAGCATGTCGCGACAGCATGGTTGAGGCGATCCCGCCGATCATTCGGTTTCTCCGGCGGGCAATCTGAGCCGGACGGTGGTATTGACGGAACAACGGGCTCCCGGTAGCGTCTCCCTTCTCATCATGCAGTCGCACTTAACCCGCTATCGGAAGACCCGAGGGTCCTCGATCCTCGAAATCTTAACACTCATTGTCATTCTGGGACTTCTGGCGGCCGTGGCTTTCCCCATCGCGGATCGCATGAATGAAAACATGCGCAATCAGGCTTTCCTGAAAGACATCCGGGACATTAGCAACGCCATTTCGCGTCACGCCGTGGAACGGGGAGGCTACCCCGAACTCAGAGAAGACGGGGCCACTCCCCACGGAATCGAGGATTTTCTCGAGGGGTTTGACTGGGCCGCCCCCACCCCGTTCGGGGGCGAATGGCGTTGGATACGCAACCAGCACGGCGTTCGCTCGGCCATCGCCGTCCACGATCCCGAAGTCTCCGAAGACCACCTGAAACGCTTCGACCAAAGCGAAGACGACGGCGACCTGCACCGTGGCAATTACCGGTTCATTTCCGACATCAGTTACGCGTACGTCCTGGAGGATGAAGAAAACGACGAACAGGAGTGAGAATCGGCGCGTGCGGATTGCTGATCGCTGATTTCGGACTTGGGGTTCCGGATTGCGGAGTTCGGTCAAGGCCGTCAGGTGGCCGGCACCACCCGGCGGCGGCGGGAGCGCCGCCCTCCAAGGGCCGCAGAGCTGTGGTCTCCGTCTCGATTCGGTTTCTCAAACGATGAACCGCCGTGCAGGCTCTCTCGGAGGTTCGCGATCCGGAGACCTCACCCGATCCGCCAGTATTTCCAGCAATCCCTCGTGTTCTCCCACGAGTGACGTCATCACCGTTTCCAGTCCCGGATGGGCCGCCTCGGCCCGCCGGCAAATACGTGCGACATCTCCGTCGGGTCCTGCGTGGCGTCCAGGCAGAAGAAACATCATCGCAACGATGACCCGGCCCCGATCGAATCCCGGGCGGCCCAGCAAATTCTCCAATAGGGGTTCGTTGAAGGCGTATTCCGGTCCTTCCCTGCGCTCCATGGACGCCGCCTCCACTCGCTCCACGCGATTTCCCAGCCCTTCGCGCAACCGACTCGCCACCAGGTTCCGCACCGCAGTGACTTTCGGTTCCGGACTGCCGTGGTCGACCAGAATGACCGCCTGCCGTTCGCCGGTCTCCCGGACCGCCAGAACGCCATCAATCAGAATTCGGGCGACCCGAAGATCTTCCGGAGGTTCGGGATCGACGAGCGGGGGCGCGACATCCACGTTGAGCTCGCCGAACTCGTTCCGCAAATGAGCGACCCGCTTGGGCAGGTAATCGGTAAGTGCACGGCTAAGCCCGAAAAACAGGGGTGTCACCAGGAAATTCCGCTCACCTCGCTTCGCCCGTTCACGCAGCGCCGGTTCAAGAATCTCGGCCGGCCTTCCCTCCAAGTATTCCGCCGGAACCTTGTGCGAATGCAACAGGGAAACAGGTTCCACGCGACGGCCCGTTGTCCGGCTCAAAGCGGCCGCCAGACGTCGGAGGCGGAGAGTCGCCGCGGGACGCAGCGAGCCGTTATCCGTGAGGAAAACGGTTCCAGGTGAATGGTATTCGTCATTTCGCAGCATCATCGTCCAGAAAAGGGACAAACATGGCATCACGGTCCCCGAACCGCAAGCCCACCGCAAATCGCAGCTTTCGCTCACCGATTTCGGAATTTCTCTTGCGCTCCTTTTCCACGTGCTTCAGAGTTTGCCGTTCAAGGAAACAGAATGCGGTTCGCATCCATGAAGTCACTCAAACAACTTTCCCTTTGCCTAGCCGGCACCCTCCTCATCCTCGCACTTTCCGCCTGCCAGGAGCGCCCGCGCCCCAGTCCGGATCAGACCATGATGGGCGACGAGGACTATCGATCCGGCTATGCCGGGGATGCGACCGTGCGCCCCGACGCCGGTGACCGCCTCGATCCTGACGAAGGCCCCGGGACCCAGTTTCTGGACGACTTCGTCCTCGATCCCAGCCCCGTCCTGGAAGAGCGCCAACCTTTCGGTGAAGGCGAACAGGTCCGGGACATGTTCGAGTCAGTTTATTTTGAATTCGACCGCTCAAACATCCGTTCGGGTGAGCGTGCCAAGATCGAGGAGGTGGCGGACCATCTTCGGGACAATCCAGACCATGATATTCTGCTCGAAGGCCACTGCGACTGGCGCGGCACCACCGAATACAACCTCGGGCTGGGAGACCGTCGCGCGACCAGTGTGCGCGAGTACCTCCAGGATCTCGGTATTTCCCGAGGTCGCATCGAAGTTCTTTCCATGGGAGATCTCGAAGCCACGGCGGGCGGTTCCGAAGAGGAGATGGCGCGCGACCGTCGCGTCGAATTTGTGATCCTCCAGTAAAGCGCCGCCGGCTCGACCGCCTTTACCGGCGGGCTGTTACGCTTTTGTTTCCCCAAATTCCACCTGCGGAACGGGAGGCCGTTGCTCAACCGGCCACTGTTCAACCATCGCCCGTTCCCAAACCGCCAGCTCTTCGAGCAGGCGTTGCGTATTTACCCCGTGGCGACACGGCACGTAGGGCGTCAGTTTGCGGGTGGCACGCCGCAGGTGGATGATCGTACCGCGCTCCTTTCCGTTCGTCAGCTGATGAAAAGCAGCAGCAGCCTGGATCAGACCCTTGAAAAAGAGGGCGTCACCGCCCGGGTTCTCCTTCCAGACGTCCTCCCACGCCTCGTGGGCATGCCAGAAGCGGCCGGCGTTAAACAACGCCACGCCCTCGAGAAATCGCGCCCGGTCGCCGGTGGGCATGGGCTCATTCCTCGACTTTGTATCCGTTCTCCAACTGAAAATCCTCGCCGGCCTCTTCCGCGTGGGCCTGAATCTCACGATACAGACCCGCCACCAGAGCGACCGGAATATCAAACCGCCAACGCAGCGCACTGTCCTCAATCCGCAACTCTCCAAGAGCGGGAGGCAGATCGGCTGCGATCTCGAGACCCGGAGCGATAAAGCCGCTGAAAGCGGAAACGAGCGCGGCCGCGTCCAAACGGACTTGTCCGGCGGCATCGGATTCGGGGTCCAGCAGGTCCGCGGCGCTGGGTGTCGGGGACTCGCCCGAAGCCACCGCCCTAACCGCGTTCTCGAGATTCTCGAACCGGTCCGCGGCAACCACAAAGTTGCCCACTTTGACGTAAAACATCTCCTGCTCGAACGCATCCCGGAAAAACGCGTCGCCTTCACTCTCCTCGGCCAATCCGGTACGCATCGTCAGAACCGGCAGGTCGTTGATCGTCCGTTCGCCGACCTCCAGCTCCGTCCGGGTCTGCACGGGAGCGAATCCAGCCGTGATCTTGGAAATGACCGGATGCTCCATCAGCGCCAGCGTCTTCTCCAGAGATCGGCGCAGCTCCTCCTCCTCTCCCCGGAGATCATAAACCTGGAGAATCTCCGCCTCAAAACCCGCCATACGCAGGAAACCCGCGTTGCTTCCGTCGCTGTGGCCGGCCGACAGCGCGACCAATTCGCGCACCATGACGCCGATCTCAGCCATCACTTTCCCACCGCCGGCTTCGGCTTTCGTGAGGAAATAGTCCACGTAATCCCGAGCGGCGTCGAGATTCGTCCGGTTCAGATAAACCAGCGGAGCGGCACCGTCCACCCAACGGGCCGGCTCGAACGACGGGCGATGATCGGCCGACAGGAATCGGCCCAGAGCGGTGTCGCTGTCGACCAGCAGGTGTGCGTGTTGTGTGATGCTTTCCTCACTCAGATCCAACGCCAACCCGGCGGAATTCATGATCCTCAGTTCGCCGGTGATCGTTCGCATCAGAGAAGGAATGACCTCCTTGTATTCCGCCGCCTCCGTTCCGGCCAGTTCCTCGCGCACCATGGGCTCCGCGACTTCAATGTAACGCCCGATCGCCGGCGCGTTCAGATAGAGTTCGATATCGTGCCGCCTCGGAAGCTCCACCCACTCGATCAGGTCGCTCCGTCTCTCGCCCAACCCCTCCAGCGAAAACCCCTGTGGCGCCGCAAACGTCCAACCCTCGAAATCCAGGACTTCCATCCCCTGCGCCCGCAGCGTCTCCCGATACGGACTCTCCGGCGTGAGTCGGGCAAAGACCACCGGTTGCAGGTCGAACTCGCCCGCCTCCGGATCCACACTGACCTCCATCAGCGCGGCCCCAATATTGCGGCCGGCTTCAACCCCTTCCAGCATGGGGTCGCCCAGCATCGCGCCCAGCATGAACGGCATCGCCTCCACCTGCGGCCCCGGAGCCACCCGCCGGGCCACCGAAACGATGTCATCAGCCAGCTCCTTCAGCGAAGCGGTCTTGACGGCGACGACGACATCGCCGGGCAAATCGCCGGAGGCGGCTTCGGAGGCCGCGGCCCGCGGAGAAAGCGCGATCAGGGCGGCTGCCATGACGGCAAACGGCAGAGAAAAGCGGATATATCGTTTCATGAGCAGGGATGTGTTTTCTCGAACTATTAGCCATTCCGGCTTCCGATGCCAAAACAATTCTCCTTGAATTTGCTGGAGCTTTTCCCGCCGGCGTCCGGAAAATGGGACCATGCTCTCCCTGGAAAACGTTGGCTTGCAATACGGCGGGCGAAAGCTCTTCGACGAGGTGTCCGCCACGATCAATCCTCGCGACCGAATCGGTCTGGTGGGCTCGAACGGCACGGGAAAAACAACACTGCTCAAGATCATTGCCGGACTGACCGGACCGGACCGGGGCGAGATTGTCCGCGCGAACTACGTCACCGTCGGGTACCTGCCCCAGGACGGCCTCGCCGCCGTCGGCAAAACCCTCTACGCGGAAGCGGAGACGGCCTTTGAGGAGGTCCTGGACGTCCAAAGCCGGCTCGAGGCCGTGCGCCGGGAATGCGAGTCTTTGGACGAGAACGACCCGCGCCTGGCCGAACGATTGCAGATCGAGGGTGAGCTGCAGCACCGGCTGGAGGAACTCGACGCCTTCCGGATGAAATCGAAGATCGAGAGCGTCCTGCTCGGACTCGGTTTCGAAACCTCGGATCTGGAACGCCCCACCGAGGAATTCAGCGGCGGCTGGCAAATGCGCCTGGCGATGGCCAAGCTCCTGCTCTGCGAACCGTCGCTGCTGTTACTCGACGAGCCGACCAACCACCTCGACATCGAGTCCCAGCAATGGCTGGAGTCCTACCTCGGTGGATACGACGGCGCCCTGATCCTGGTGTCGCACGACCGGGCCTTCCTGGACACGCTCTGCAACCGCACCCTGGCTCTTTCCCTGGGCAAACTCGAGGATTACGCCGGCAATTTCACCTTTTTCGAAAAGGAGAGCGTCCACCGCAAGGCCGTTCTGAAACAGGCTCAGGCCAATCAGCAAAAGAAACTCGACCAGACCCAGCGCTTCATCGACCGCTTCCGGGCGAAAGCCACCAAAGCCGCCCAGGTGCAAAGCCGGATCAAGCAGATGGAAAAGGTCGAACGCATCGAATTGGAAGAGGAAAAATCACACATTTCCTTCACCTTCCCGCCACCGCCCCGCAGCGGTCGCATCGTCCTCGAGTTGCAGGGCGCGACCAAGCGTTACGGCGACCTGACCGTGCTGAGCGACCTCGATCTGCGCGTCGAGCGCGGCAACCGCATCGCGGTGGTGGGCGTGAACGGCGCCGGCAAATCCACGCTGGCCCGGGTCCTCGCCGGCTCCGAACCGCTCAGCTCGGGAGACCGCAGCGAAGGGTACAACGTCCTCCTGGCTCACTTCGCCCAGCACCAGGCGCAGGAGCTCGATCCGCGGCAAACGGTGTTCACGTCGGCGCAGGAACAGGCGCCAGATCAGAACGAAACGCGAATCCGAACGCTCCTGGGCGCCTTTCTCTTTCGCGGCGACGACGTCTTCAAGCCGGTGTCCGTCCTCTCAGGCGGCGAACGCAGTCGCCTGGCTCTAGTGCGCATGCTTTTGAAGACTAGCAACTTTCTCATCCTGGACGAGCCCACCAACCACCTTGACATGCAGTCGAAGCGCGTCCTTCAGCAAGCGCTCCTGGCCTTCGCCGGCACCTACATCATCGTCTCGCACGACCGCGATTTCCTCAATCCCCTGATCACCAAAGTCCTGGAGGTCAGTCATTCCGGCCTGCGCACCCTGCCCGGGAACATGGCCGATTACCTCCGCCTCCGCGAAGACGAAAAGGCCGCCGAAGAGACGCCGAAGAATACCGGTCGCGGGTCCATTCCCGCGGCCCACGACAACCTCGCCCCTCGTGAACGCCGGCGGCGCGAGGCGGAACGGCGCCGGGACCTGGCCCGGCGCCTGAACCCCCTGAGAGAACGTGAAGCGGCTCTCGAACGGCGAATCCACGAAGCGGAAGAGCGGCGCGCAACGCTGGAAGCGAAGCTGGCGAATCCCGATCTCTACGAAAAAGCCGAAGACGCCCGTGTCACCGTCAAGGAATACGAATCCCTCAAACATGAACTGGAAGAAGCCTACACCGAATGGACGGCCCTGGCCGATGAAATCGCCCGCAGCGAGCGGGAATCCGCGACGTGAAAACAGACCCCCCCTCTCCGACCGACCGGAAAGGGGCTTTCGAGCCATATTTTACCGCGTCGTTCGCGTTGCCGTCCGGGCAGCGTGGCAGCCGCCGACCGGCTCAAATCGTCACTTCCTGCCGGGCCTTTTCGGCCAGCAGCGTGCTCAGGTACCGTTCGCCGAAGCTGCACGCGACGGTGACGATCTTTTTCCCGGCCATTTCCGGCCGCCGCGCCACCTGAAGGGCGGCCCACACGTTCGCGCCGGTCGAAATGCCTCCGAGGATTCCGTCCGACAGCGCCAGTTCCCGCGCGGTTTCCAGGGCGTTGTCGTTGGAAACCTGAAGTACCTCGTCGATGATGTCCGTATTCAGGTT
>SLOW01000291.1 GCA_007132315.1 Opitutales bacterium | reverse complement strand
GCCGGCATGGGAGGAGACGATTGGGTTTCACCGTCACAACAATCGAGCGAACGCCCTGTACAGCGATTCCAGCGTCGGCTCGATTTCAATGGATGAATCTCTGGAGAAATGGATTGATCCTAGTTCTTGGTAAGAGCCCGTTACGCATTGTCGGACCCGCGGCTGTGCGAGGTTCCAATCCTTACGGGTCAAATAATTCCCCGAGTCTTGTTTCATTCAAAAACCAAAATAGCTGATTCCAAATGCCTCGGGGCAAGTCCCCGAGGCATTTCCGCCCTTGGAGCGGAGCCGCCTGGTCGGGAGTCGATCTCGACGAGGAACATGCGCCAGGAAGGATAATGAATTGCATGAAGAAAACACCAACGACGGATTTATTTGCTGATATTGGTGCCGGAAGTGTTTTCGCTGGAGGGCGCGAGGGGTTGGAACGACCGGAGCCTGTAGCATCAGAGGGGAAAGCCTTTCCGATGACACCATGCAAGAATTCGGAAAGACCACCGCACGCTCTTGACTTGTGTAGTTATGACGAGTTCCGCTCGGCTCTGGCTGATTTGAAGGAGCGGATGCGCCCGTTTACGCGCAATCTCGCGCCGGAGATTCCGCGAACGCGGGAGGCGCATGGCTTCAAACATATGAATTGGCGGCTTGAGGAGCCGGCGGACCGGATCGATTTCGCGGGGGTATTGGCAGGAGGGGGAAAATGGCAGCAGGTAAATATTCCGCACTATGGAGGGCCTCTGGGGCTTGCGGTTACCCTTTACCGCTGCGCCTTCACGCCGCCGACCGCGATATTGGCCAAACCGGTGGCGGTGCTGTGTTTTGACGCGGTGGATTACAGGTGCCAAGTATATCTCAACGGGGTTTGCGTGGCCACTCACGAAGGGATTTTCGAACCCTTCGAGGTTGATGTCAGTGGCGTGTTACGGTCCGGTGAAAATATCTTGCTGGTGCGCGTGGAAAATGATCATACCATGCTTGGCAAATCCTGTGACGCGGAGGTTTTGGATGGTGACAAGATCTATGCCGCTACCGGACTAGGTTACGATGATCCCGAGCAAGGCTGGCACCACTGCCCTCCCGGTATGGGCATCTGGCAAAGGGTGCGGCTGGAGGGCCGGCAGCGGATGGCCATCACCGATATATTTGTTCGGCCCAATACTGAACTGAATGCGGTTGAAGTTGAAGTGGAGGTGGCCAAATACGGAGCCGCCGAATTGGAGCGGATTGCCCTAGGGGCATCGATTTTCGGGCGCAACTTCGATGCGGAGATTGTACGCGATTTTCATCACGAACCCAGTGCCTGCGAAGAGCGTGGGTTCGGTGATTTGGACCATGGGACTTCACCGGAAATCGAGCCGCTGAAGATGGGACGTGGCAAGAACAAGCTGCGACTGCGCCTTGAGATCCCGGAGGCGCGTGTCTGGGAACTGGAGACGCCTTGGCTCTATGAGTTGCAATTGCGGTTGTTGGATGAGGACGCGAATCTGCTCGATGCGGCCGGGCGTTCGTTTGGCATGCGCACTTTTGTGCAGGATGAAACCGCGGAGCCCAAGGGGCGATTCCTCTTCAATGGTCGTGAGATCCGTCTGCGCGGCGCCAACACCATGGGCAATATCGATCTGTGCGTGTTCCGTGGCGACGTCGAGCAATTGGAAGAAGACATTCTCATTGCCAAGCTCACACATATGAATTTTTTGCGGCTGACGCAGCATCCGGTGCAACGCGAGGTCTATGAAGCCTGTGATCGCCTGGGACTGTTTTTGCAGACGGATTTGCCCACCTTTGGCTCGGTGCGGCACAATCAGGTCTTGGAATGCGTGCGACAGGCGGCGGCGATGGAGCGCCTGGTGCGCTGTCATCCCTCCAGTATTCTGGTCTCCTTCATTAACGAACCCTTTCCGGCGGCGCGTGGACGGCCGCACCGCTTCATCGACCGCGCTGAGATGGAGCGTTTTTTCAAGATGGCGCGCTTGGCGGTATTGCGGGAGAATCCGGACCGTGTGATTAAGAATGTCGATGGCGACTATGATCCGCCGACAGCGGAGGGAATGCAGGACAACCACTGCTACTGCGGCTGGTATATCGGCCATGGGCTGGATCTCGGTGCTTTGCATGCCGGAGACTGGTTGCCGGTCAAAGAGGGCTGGCACTATGGCTGTGGCGAGTTTGGTTCGGAGGGACTGGATTCTCTGGAGGTGATGGAAAGTTTTTATCCCCGGGAATGGCTGCCTGCGAGCCAGGACGAGCGCTGGGTTCCCGATGCGATTATCCAGGCCCAAACCGCCAAATTCCATGGGTTGTGGTATCCCACGCCACGTACTTTGCCGGAGTGGATCGAGGCCAGTCAGAAGCACCAGGATTGGATTACCCGTTTGATGACGGAATCGTTCCGCCGCAATCCGGGCATGAATACCTTCGCCATTCACTTGTTCATCGATGCGTGGCCCTCGGGTTGGATGAAGAGCATCATGGACGTGAAGCGCATTCCCAAGAAAGCGTGGTTCACCTACCGCCATGCCTTGTCGCCTCTGGCCGTGCAACTGCGGAGTGATCGCACCAGTGGCTTTGGGGGAGAGACGATTCCCGTGGAATTGTGGACGGCCAACGATAACGACAACAAGCCGACGGGTATGCGGGTTGCCTATGCCGCTTTGTCCGATGGCAGGCCCTTCCTGCGGGGAGAAGCGGATATAGAGCCGGCCCGCTGCGCGCCGGTGTGGCATGGGGAATTGCTGTTGAAACTGCCGGAGGTGGACCAACGCGGGGAGGTTGAATTGACGGCCACGCTGATCGATGCCGACAACCGGCCCTTGCACACCGCCCGCTTGAGCATGGCGGTTTTCCCCAGTCCGAACACGACAAACAAAGCCGTCTTTTTCACCGATGGCGGCCCCGCAGTGGAGCAGCTGCTTGGGGTTCTGGGGCTTCCACTGCGCGGCGATACCGCTGCGGCTTCCGATTGTATTGTTATCTCAGACGTCGCCTTTTATGAGCGAAACCGCCCGGAGATCGATGCCGCTATCGAAGCGGGTGGCCGAGCGGTCTTTTTGAAGATTGCAGAGGGAGTTCACCGTATCGGGGAGTACGACCTGGAGGTTCTGCCTGCGGGGATGGGGGCAAGACACTTTGTTTCGAAAGATAGCGGGCATGCAATGGTGGCTGATTTTAGGGCGGAGGACTTCAAGTTTTGGTTTGATCAGCGGGAGCGGCGCGTTACGCCCATTTTGTTCAATGTTCTGAAGGCGCGGGACTGGCAGCCGATCTTGTTGACTACGAACGGAGGTTGGGGAAATGTCTGGGAGTCCGTTCCGGCGGCGGTGGAACGCCGGCAGGGCGAAGGAATGTGGCGGGTTTGCCAGGTGGATTTGTTTGGTCGCGTGCTTGCCAATCCGGCGGCCGGAATCTTCACCCTCCGCCTTTTGGGTGCGGACAAGGCCGAGGTAAGTTCAGATGAAAGAACATATTCGGGATCCAACGAAAGGATTCCCCTCGGTGATTACGGTGTGTGATTTCAATGAAGCGAAAATGTTTAAAAATAACAAATGCCACGGGGATTAGGTCGTGCGTCGCGGTACGCACACTCCGTGGTTTTACCTATGCCTTATGAATAAAATTTTACCTTTTTCAGTCGTCCTCCTTGTCGTCATTACGGCTTTCATATCGACATCCCCATTGGTGGCCCGCGATATATTTGTGGAGGACTTTGGGGATTACGCCGCCGATTGGCCGGGAGACACCGCCAATTTGACCGGCAGCATCAATGCCATTGACGGCGTGGGGCGGCAAGGGAATATTTTTGGTTGGTATGGCAACAATTTTGGTGTCAACCAGAGGATAACGCTGCACGCATCGCAGCAGTCTCCATGGAAAGGAGGGGACGAGGGCCAGGCGATCGCCGCGGTGCGCAACAGTGGGGGGACGGCCATTCCCAGCTTGTTTAACTATTTTACCAATCGCGGTGGATTGCCTAACGCGGGTGAAGCGGCGGCGGACGTAACCGGCTCACTGGGCTATTCCCTGACCGAGAAAGGGGCCGGGATCGCCTTCGACACAATGGCGGAATCAAGTTTGTCCGGTCAGCCCCTATTCCGGTTTTTCGACCGATCAGGCGAAGAGGTATTCAAGCTCAACATGCGTTCTGATGGTGCGCTTTTCATTAATGGAGAGGAAGTGGAGACGGGTACCTTTAATGCCAATGAATGGTATCGCTTTGAGATCACCCATCTGGATTTTTCCAATGCGACCTTCGATATCAACATCCTGCGCTGGAATGAAGGAAATCCGCTTAGCGTTTATGCAGCTACCGAAATTCCGTTCATGGTGCCTGCCTCTGAACTTGATTCCTTTCGATTTTCAGCCAATTCCCCATCCGCGCATGTTCACTACCTGGATAACTTTAAGATAACCTCGCCCCGTCCGGGCGAGCTTCCCGAAGTCACCTCCGGGGTGGCGATTTTTGTCGCCCCCTGGGGTAATGATGCCGACCCCGGCACCAAGGAGAGTCCGAAAGCCACCCTGGTCGGCGCCCGTAACACCATCCGTACCATCAAATCGACCGATGGGCTCCCGCCGGGAGGCGTTACGGTGTATTTGCGCGGGGGTGTTTACCAGTTAAGCGAGAGGGTTCAGTTCACCTCGCAGGATTCCGGCACGGCGGCATCGCCGATCATTTATCGCGCGTACGCTGATGAGCGTCCGCGGTTAAATGGAGCGGTCACATTGGACGGCAATTCCTTCGTGCCGGTGTCCGATCCGGACGTGTTGGCGCGGATACCCGAGGAGGCGCGAGACCATGTGAAGGTTTTGGACTTGACGGCGATGGACATCGACTATGGCCAGCATCCTTTTCGCGGCCACAGTCAATTCTACAAACCCTGGCTGCCAAGCGGGCCCGAGACGCCGGAATTGATCTTCAACGATGAACTTCTGACGCTTGCCCGTTGGCCCAATGAGGGCTTCAGCACCTTTCCAACCGTTATTGAAGGGGGGTCTCAACCGAGAACGGGCGCTGACCCGGACGATCCGGACTACCAAACGCCTATCATTGGCTTCGCCGGCTACGAGGGAGAGCGTCCCAGCCGGTGGGTTACCGCGCCGGATGCTTGGGTCTATGGTTTCTGGGGGAACGATTGGTCGGATCAATCCATGCAAATCAGCAGTATTTCACCTGCTGATCGAACCTTGGAGTTGGCTCAGGCAAGCACTTACGGGGTGAGAAACAATCATATTTTCTACGCTTTCAATTTGCTGGAGGAGTTGGAGCAGCCGGGTGAGTGGTATTTGGAACGTGAAACGGGCCAGCTCTATTTATACCCGCCCGCGTACATGGCGACTGCTGACATCCTCCTTTCCCAAATCACCTCGGAACTCGTGTTTTTGAACAACGTCTCCCACTTGACGTTCCAAGGCTTGATCTTTGAAGCGGGTCGCGGACGCGCCTTTCAGATCAATGGAGGTGAAAATAACCTTGTCCATGGTTGTATCATTCGCAATTTTGCGAGTGTGGCTATCGGCATAAACAATGGTCGTTATCATGGGGTGAAAAGCTGTCATGTCCACAGTATCGGCGGCACGGGCATTACGGTCGGTGGTGGTGACAGCGTTACCCTTACTCCATCCGGGCATTTTGTTGAAAACAATCATCTTCACAACTTTGCGCGCAACAATTTAGCCTACAGGCCCGCCATCCGACTTTCCGGTGTCGGCCAGCGGGTGGCGCACAATGAAATTCATGATGCCCCGCACGCCGGTATCCTATACGGCGGCAATAACCACCTTTTTGAGTATAACAACATTTACGATATAGCCAAGATAACGGGAGATGTCGGGGCCTTTTATTCGGGTCGAAATTGGACGACAAGGGGCCATGTGATCCGTTACAATCTGATGCACAGTATGCCTGGCCGGCAGGGCGCTCATGGTGTGTCCCCCGTTTATTTTGACGATGGCAACAGTGCCGCAGAAGCCTATGGTAATGTTATTCATGGGACCGCCGACCGGGCGGTCTTGATCGGCGGAGGTCACCATATTGACGTGGTCAACAACCTGTTTATTGAGTGCGATACTCCCGTGGGTCTCGACGATCGTTTGCTGAATTGGGCGGCGCATCATGTCCCCAACCTACGAAGCGGATTGGAGGGGGTGGTGGATCGCCCGGCTTGGTTGGCCGCTTATCCAGAGTTGGCGGATATCCTGACGCGCGAACCGGAACCGCAAGTTCCGCACAACAATTCTATTGTCAATAACCTGTTCTACCAATCAGGTAACAATAGGATTGCTTCATCGGCGCTTCCCTATACGGAAATTGAAGGCAATCTGGAAACCAACAATGATCCGGGCTTCGCGGATCCCTCACGTTTTGATTTCAGCATTCCGCGTGATTCCTGGCTCTTCCGGCAAGCGCCGCAAATCGAGCGTATCCCTTTTGAGCACATCGGTATTTATGCCGACGATGTCAACCACGCACGCGGTCTTGGGGCATTTGCCAAGAACGCACCGCTTGACGGCGGGGAGTTGTCCCGCGATACGGCAGCGCGGTTATCTTGGGAACCCGCCGCAAACGCCGACCATTACCTTGTGCGCATCGCCACCGATAAAGAAATGAATGAGTTGGTCGCGGAATGGGAGACCGAAGAGGCTGAGAGCGGCTTGCCGGACCTTCCCGAAGGAAGCATCTATTACTGGCAAGTGGAGGCACGCATGGATCAGCCGCGATGGGTGGAGGAAGGCTCGCTGACTGCGGAGGATTCCGTGCGAAGTTTTACCCTGACAGGGTTTTCGCGGTTCAACGATTCACTGCAAGAGGAATCGGGAACGTCCATTTCAACATGGGACGTAAGTATCAACGATACTTCCGCCTTGGATCGCGGCTGGTATGTGAACGCCTTTGATGAAAATCGCGGGGCGGTGATTACCGATGATCGCGCCTCGCCCTGGCCGGGAAGCGGCAGCAACAGTATTGTCCTGGCCCGTTTTCCAGGCTCGACGGCTCACCCCAATCTCGCATTCCACTTCAGCCCGGTCAGCATGCAGCAAGGCGGACAGACCTATGAGGTCGGAGGCTATCCCGGTTACCCGCTCACCGGGTCGGGTTACCGGATCGCATGGGACTTCTTTACGGAAAGCTATAGCACCCAGCCGCGCTGGACCGTACAAGACAGCTCCAATACCGTCGGTATTCATCTGCAAGTTCGGTACGATACACGACGCTTGCGCTATTGGGACGGAAGTACCTATTATCATTCCGACTATGAGTTCACCCCCGCCAGCTGGTATCGTTTTGAATTGCTCGATGTGGATGTCGAGAACAGGCGATGGTCTCTGAATGTGTATCGCTGGGACCCGGCCGAGCAAAAGGGCGTGGCGGTGATCGCGCTGCGCGATAAGCAACTTCAGCATCCGGTGAATGATTTTGAGCGTTTTGTCATGCAATCCTGGTCTGCGAGTAGTGATTATCGGTATTTTCTCGATAATTTTTCGCTCAGTCAGACCTCCCGGGTCAATTTGACCTACAGCCAGTGGCGTCTCAAACACTTTGGCCTCAGTGAAGACGGAGAACCCACTGCCGATCCGGATGGGATTGGCATTCCGAACTTGTTGCGCTTTGCATTGGCCCCCGATCCGTCCAATCCCTCCCGTGTGCGACTTCCGGTGGCCAGAATCCAGCAAGAAGAGACAGGCTCCTATTTGGAGTTCACCGTTCACCGCGATTTGGCGGCGATGGGCCTGGATTGGGATGTGGAGGTTTCGTCGAACTTGATCAATTGGGAGGCGGGCGGAGAAGCCCTCATTCTCCTGGAGGACGGCCCGTCCCGGATACGGGTGCGTGAGCCGCTACCGCAGAGCCCCAACGCCAACCGTTTCATGCGGCTGCGCGTGCGCTCTGCCGACGTGGATTGAAATTAACGAGAGATTGCCGTTTTAAAGACTATGAAAATCAACATATACCGATACCGATCCTCAGTACTGATTATTCCCGCCATTGCCGTTGTTTTGCTTGGCGTCGTTCATCTTCCGGCCGCGGAGGAAGTGCCGCGGGCGGCAGGTGGAATGGAGCTCTTTGTCGCTTCGGCCGG
>SLOW01000274.1 GCA_007132315.1 Opitutales bacterium | reverse complement strand
GGGGTGCTGGCAGTGGTGGAAATGGCCGGGGCCAGCGGTTTGGGGCACCTGCCGCCGGCGTTGCGCGATCCCTTTGTCACGACAAGCTACGGCACGGGCGAAACCCTCCTTGCCGCCGCCCGTGCCGGGGCCGACGCGTTGCTGCTGGGAGTGGGAGGGAGCGCCACCCACGATCTGGGCCTGGGGGCGCTGGCCGCGCTCGGCTTGCGGCCGGGCGGCGGCCCTGGCGGGGCCGGAGGCCACCCGGCGGAACCGTTTCTTCCAAAGAACTGGGAACGGATTGGTTCGCTGGTTGCCGGGGACCTGTTTCACCTCCCGCCGGTTCGGATTGCCTGCGATGTGGAAAATCCGTTGTCGGGCCCCGACGGAGCCGCCGCCGTTTTTGCGCCGCAGAAGGGCGCACCTCCGGAAACGATTGCAAAGCTGGAAGCGGCGACCGAACGGATGGGGAGGTTGCTCTGCCGAACTTTCGGCATATCGGAGGATTTGATGCACGAGCCCGGTTCCGGGGCGGCCGGTGGAATGGCTTTCGGCCTGGGAGTGGCCTGCGGCGCGCAGCGGCAGGCGGGCTATTCGCTGGTGGCGGAGTGGTTGGGGCTGCGCGAGCGTCTGTGCGCGGCCGATCTGGTGCTGACGGGAGAGGGGCGGTTCGACGGTGCTTCCCTCCGGGGAAAGGGGCCGGGGCGCGTCGCTCGCGAGGCTGCGGCGTTGGGGAAACCGGTCGTGGTTTTGGTCGGAGCGGTCGATTTATCGCCCGAAGAACTGGCATCTCTGCGGACCGCCGGGATCCGGTGCCGGGCGATCACGCCCGACGGCATGCCCCTGCCGGCGGCGCTGGCCAACACGGCCTCGTTGCTCGGGCAAGCCGTGCGCGACATCGGAGTCGAGGCGTAACCCGACCGACCAAGTGGCGTGCATCGGGGCGACCACTCAGCGTTTGTTTCGCCGATGGTTCCTCTTGTTGTTGCCCGGCGCTGCGCGCTGAAAGGCATGGCGTCCCATTCGGCGCGGGGGGGTGGACGAGCCGGCTTGGCTTTTCAGTATGGCGTGGGATTCGGCGAGCGCCTTCTCGTAGGCGCCCCGGGAAAAGGCTTGCGACTGTTTTTCGGAATCAGAGGCGCCGGCGGCCTCGCCCCGATCGCTCCCTGCGGGGCGTCCGGGACGGCGTTTGGGTGTGGCGGCGGATTCCGACCGGACGGACTGGGGGTCGGGTACGCCCCACTCGTCGAGGTACTCGAGGATGAAGCGGTAGGTGAGCTTGACGCCGACTTCCCGGATGATCAGTTGCTGGACCGCTTCGCAGTTCCAGGAGTCGAACGCCGGGTCGAGTCCGGCCTGGACGGGCGAACGGGTGGTGACAATCGTTTTGAGCCGCGCCAGATCCTCATCGGGCAACCGCTTGATTTTGGGCCGGCCCCGCCGGTTGCGGATGCCGTTGGACCCGAGCTTCCGGTACAATTTCATCCATTGGGAAACCGCCTGGCGGGACAAGCCAGATTCGCGGGCGACATCGCTTTGCGATTTTTTCCCGGCGAGGACTTCGTCGATCCAGTGCTTTTTTTGCTCGATGGAAACCATTTTTTGGCAAATCGGATCGTACTGCAGCGCAGCAACCGGCTCAATGAAAAAGGTGAGCCGGAGTGCGCCCGGCTCACGGTCTCTTATTTGCGAACGTGGATCGGCATTACCCGGCGAAACATCTCGAATTTTATATTTTCGATCTGAAATGCTTTTTCATGCGGCCTGCAGAGGCCAGATGAAAAAGTGCGTGGCGCCGGGACTATGTGCGCCAGACCTGGAGCATGCGCAGGTAGTTGGCCCGTTCCAGAGCTTCCGGATTGGGCGCGTGGCGCAGGCTCATGCTGCCCTGGATGGGTTTGAGGGATTCGTACTCACGCTGCTCCATCCAGGAGGAGAGGCCTTTGATGAGGGTTTGCAGGTGTTCGGGACCGAATTTCAGCAGGGAAGAGACGACCTGTACGCCGCCGGCGCCCGCCATGACGGCTTTGATCACATCTTGGGTTCGGTGTACGCCCCCGCTGGCGATCAGGGTGGCTTTGGTCTGTCCGAACAGAATGGCCAGCCAGCGAAGCCGCAGGCGCAGCTCCGCGGGGTGCGACAGTTCCAGGTGGGGCGTGGCTTCCAGGTTCTCGATATCGATGTCGGGTTGATAGAAGCGGTTGAACAGGACTATGCCGTCCACGCCGATCACTTCCAGTTCCTGAGTGAAGTGAGGCAGGGAGGAGAAGAACGGGGAGAGCTTGACCGCGAGGGGAATTTTGATCGCGCCCTTGACCGCTTTGACGATTTCCAGCATCCGGCGTTCGGTGTCGGCCGCCGATTCCGACGCGTCGGTGGGGAGGAAGTACATGTTCAGCTCCAATGCCGAGGCGCCGGCTCGTTCGATGAGACCGGCGTAATCGACCCAGCCGCCGAGGCGGATGCCGTTAAGGGAACCGATCACCGGAACGGACACCGCTTCGCGAATCCGCCGGATGCGTTCGAGGTATTCGTCGGGCCCAAGGGTGAACTCGTCGTCGTCGGGAAAATACGACGTCGCTTCGCCGAACGATTCCTCGTGCCGGTCCTGGTGATAGTGCCGGGCGGTGAGCTCGAGCTCGATCTGCTCCTCGAACAGCGAGTGCATGACCAGGGCGGGAGCTCCGGCGTCTTCGAGGCGGCGAACCTTGTCCATATTGTCCACCAGGGGCGATGCTCCGGGCAGAATCGGATGGGCCAGTTTAAGGCCCAGGTAATTGGTCTCCAGGTTCATGTGATTCCGTGCGACGTGGTGTTGCGTTTATTTTTGGTCGTGACCGTTGCCTTCCGGGACGATGCCGAATGACGATGCCGCGAGTTGTTCGTAGAGGCGGAAGTGCGAGCGGACGTGGTCCTGAGCCAACCGGCCCATCTTTTCCGCGCGTTCCGGGTCGCCCTTGGCGGCGCGGAACCGGAGTTCGTTGGCGGTGTACTCGGACAGCGGGATCGACGGCGGGCGGCAGTCGAGCTGGAGCGGATGTTTCCCGTGATCTCCGAGCCGCGGATCGTAGCGGAAGATCGGCCAGGCGCCGGACTGGACCGCCAGTTTCTGCTGATCCATCCCCTGGAACATGCTGTAGCCGTGGGCGATGCAGTGGCTGTAGGCGATGATGAGGGAAGGACCCGGATAGGATTCGGCCTCCTTCAGCGCTTGCAGGGTCTGGCTGTCCTTGGCGCCCATGGCGATTCGGGCGACATAGACTGAACCGTAGGTCATGGCGATCAGACCGAGATCCTTTTTAGGCAGTGGCTTGCCCTTGACGAAGAACTTCGCCGCGGCGCCCATCGGCGTGGATTTCGAGCACTGGCCGCCGGTGTTGGAATAGACCTCGGTGTCGAGGACGAGGATGTTGACGTCGCGTCCGGTGGACATCACGTGGTCGAGTCCGCCGTAGCCGATGTCGTAGGCCCACCCGTCGCCCCCGAGAATCCAGACGTTTTTCTTCACCAGGTAGTCGAGCAGGTGCAGGATGCGTTCCTTGCCGGCTTCGCCGTCCGGCAGAGCCTTCAGTTTTTCGCGTGCGCCGGCGACCCGTTCGCGTTGGGCGGCGATGCCGGTTTCGGTTCCCTGGTCGGCATCGAGCAAGTCGCGAACGAGATCGTCACCGAGTTTGGAGGCGTAGTCGGGCAGCAGGAGGCGGACTTCCGCCGCGCGCTGATCCACCGCCAGGCGCAATCCGAGTCCGAATTCGGCGTTGTCCTCGAAGAGCGAGTTCGACCACGCCGGACCGCGCCCGTCGCGATCGACGGTGTAGGGTGTGGTGGGCAGGTTGCCGCCGTAGATGGAGGAGCAGCCGGTGGCGTTGGCGATGAGGGAACGGTCGCCGAAGAGCTGCGTGAGCAGTTTCACGTAAGGCGTTTCGCCGCAGCCCGCACAGGCGCCGGAGTACTCGAAGAGCGGCTCCAGGAACTGGCTGTGTTTGACGTCGCCCGGGACCTGGGTCCGGTCGGGCGCGGGCAGTTCGAGGAAGAAGTCGTAGTTTTCCCGCTCCTGGGCGACCAGCTCCGGCTGCGGTTCCATGTTGATGGCCTTGCGCCCCGGCTCGGCCTTGTCCTTCGCCGGGCAGACGTGCACGCACAGCTCGCAGCCGGTGCAGTCTTCGGGCGCCACCTGCAGGCTGTAGAGGTGGTCCGGGAAGTCGCGCGAACGGAACTTGGTCGATTTGAATGTTTGCGGGGCGCCCGTCAGTTCCTCTTTGTCGAAGAATTTCGCCCGGATGGTGGCGTGCGGGCAGGCCATCACGCATTTGTTGCACTGGATGCAGAGATCCGGGTCCCAGACCGGGATGTGGGTGGCCAGATTGCGGCGCTCCCACTTCGAAGTTCCGGTCGGCCAGGTGCCGTCCACCGGGAAGGCGCTGACGGGGAGCAGGTCGCCCTTGTTGGCCATCATGACCGCGGTCACCCGCTGCAGAAAGTCCGGCGCGTCCTCGGCGATGGCCGGCGGCCGGGGGGTGCCGTTGAAAGCTTCGCGGGGAACGTTGACCTCGCGCAGGGCGGCCAGAGTCGAATCGACCGCCACCAGGTTTTTCTCCACCACCTTGCGGCCCTTGGAGCCATAGGTTTTTTCGATGCTGTCCTTGATCTTCTCCAGCGCCGTTTCCTTGGGCAGGACGCCCGAGAGGGCGAAGAAGCAGGTTTGCATGATGATGTTGGTGCGCCCGCCCATGCCGGCCTCGCGGGCCACCTTGTAAGCGTCGATGGCGTAGAAGCGCAGGTTCTTTTCGACGATGGCTTCCTGGACCTCGCGGGGCAGGCGTTTCCAGATGCTTTCCGGTTCGCCCGGAGCGTTGAGCAGGAAGGTGGCGCCCCGAGCCGCGCTTTCCAGAATTTCGAAGCGCTGGAGGAAGGGAAAGTGGTGGCAGGCCACGAAGTCGGCGGTGCGGATCAGGTAGGGCGCGCGGATGGGACGCGGGCTGAAACGCAGGTGCGAAATGGTCATGGCGCCCGACTTCTTCGAGTCATAAACGAAGTAGCCTTGGGCGAAGTTGTCGGTTTCCTCGCCGATGATCTTGACCGTGTTTTTGTTGGCGCCGACGGTGCCGTCCGATCCCAGGCCGTAGAACAGGGCGCGGTTGACCTCGGGCGATTCGATGTCGAGTTCGGAATCCCAGGGGAGGGAGTGATGGGTGACGTCATCGACGATGCCGACGGTGAAGTGGTTCTTGGGCTGTTCGTGTTTCAGTTCGTCGAACACCGCCTTGACCATGGCGGGGGTGAACTCCTTGGAGCCGAGACCGTAGCGTCCGCCGACGACGACCGGTTGGGTGCGGTTTTCGTTTTGGTGGCCTTCCCACAGGGCGGAGACCACGTCCTGGTAAAGCGGTTCGCCCGCGGCTCCGGGCTCTTTGCAGCGGTCGAGCACGGAAATCGAACGAACCGTCGCGGGCAGGGCGGCCAGAAAATGCTCCACGGAAAACGGCCGGAAGAGCCTGACGCGCAGGACTCCGACCTTTTCCCCTTTTTCCCGGAGCCAGGCGACCGTTTCGGCCACGGTCTCGCCGCCCGAGCCCATGACCACGAGGACCCGTTCGGCCTCGGGATAGCCCTCGTACTCGAAGATCCGGTAAGCGCGGCCGGTCAGTTCGGCGAACTGGTCCATCGCGGCCTGGACGATACCGGCGGTGCGGTCGTAGTAGGGATTGGCCGATTCGCGCGCCTGGAAGAAAACGTCGGGATTTTGAGCGGTTCCGCGCAGAACCGGTTGGTCCGGTGTGAGCGCGCGCCGGCGGTGGGCGAGGACGGCGGACTCGTCGATCATCGCGCGCAGGACCTCGTCGGAGAGCGGGGTAACGGCGTTGATTTCGTGCGAGGTCCGGAAGCCGTCGAAAAAGTGCATGAACGGCACGCGGCTCTTGAGTGTCGCGGCCTGGGCGATGCAGGCGAAGTCCTGCGCTTCCTGCGGCGAACCGGCCGAGAGCAGGGCGAAACCGGTCTGGCGGCAGGCCATGACGTCGGAATGGTCGCCGAAAATGGACAGGGCGTGCGTGGCCAGGCTGCGGGCGGCGACGTGCAGGCAGAAGGGGGTCAGCTCGCCGGCGATCTTGTAGAGGTTGGGGATCATCAGCAGGAGTCCCTGCGACGAAGTGAAGGACGAGGCCAGGGCTCCCGCCTGGAGCAGGCCGTGCAGGGCTCCGGCGGCCCCGCCCTCGGACTGCATTTCCATCACCTGCGGAACCTGCCCCCAGAGGTTGAGGCGGTTGCGGGACGTCCACTGATCGACGATTTCGGCCATCGGGGTGGATGGTGTTATCGGATAAATGGCGAACGCGTCGTTCAGGCGGTAGGCGACGGAGGCCACCGCGTCGTTGGCGTCCAGGGTGACGCGTTCGGGTTGGGAAGGTGTGTTGTTCGGTGCGATCATGGATGACGGTCTTGAGCCGTCATCATGTCATGAAAAGCGTTCCCCTGCTGGGCGCGCTTTGCCGATTGGTGTGCATCGGTTGGTCGAATGATAAGAAGAGTTTTCGAATTGCGGGGTTTTGGATTTGTGATGCTTATTGGTGTCCGCTGTCGGGAGGGGACGGGTTCCGCCGTCGAATACGGGTGGTTCGCCTTGTCAGGACAGGCGCTTCCAGAGGATGGAGGAAAAGAGCACGAGGATGGCGAAGAGTTCGATCCTGCCCATGATCATGAGGAGCGCCAGCACAACCTTCGACGGAGCGCTGAGAGCGGCGTAGTTTTCGGTCGGACCGAGCTCGGCGAAGCCGGGGCCGATGTTGAAAAAACAGGACACGACGGCCGAGACCGCTCCCTCCAGGCTGATACCGCCGCGCATCTCAAAGAGACTCAGCAGGAGAACGCCGCCGCCGGCCAGCAGATGCAGCAGGGCGAGATAGATGAGGATGTTTTCACGGGTTCCCGAGTCGATGGGTTTGCCGTTGGCGATGACCGGCCGGATCACGTGCGAACGGAAGGATTTTTCGACGTGGGCGAGGCAGATCTTGGCGGCGATCACGACCCGGATCACCTTGGCGCCGCCCGCCGTGGAGGCGGCGCACCCTCCCATGAGCATCAGTGCCAGCAGCAGCGCCCGCGCGAAGACAGGCCACTGGTCGTAATCGGCGGTGGTGAATCCGGAGGTGCTGGCGATGGAAACGATCTGGAAGGCGACGGCGCGAACGCTGTCGTGGGTGCCGCCGGGTTGGACTCCGGTCAGCAGGAGCACCGCCGTCATCACTCCGGTGGAAGCGGCGAGGATGGCGAGGTAGGCGATGACTTCCGTATTTTGCCGCGCCTGGCCCCATTCGCGCCGGAGGATCAGCAGGTGGAAGAAAAAGCTGACGCTTCCGAGGATCATGAAGACGATCATGACCCACTCGACGCCCGGCGAGGCGAAGGCCGCGATGCTTTCCGAGCGCGTGCTGAAACCGGCCGTGGAGACGGTGGTGAAGGTGTGGCAGACGGCGTCGTACCAGTTCATGCCGGCGACCAGCAGGGCCGTGAAGCAGGCGGCCGAAAGCCCCAGATAGAGGAGGAACAGACGGCTTACCACACTCTGAATCCGACCGTGGTGGAAATCGACGTTCTTGGCCGACGATTCGTTCGTGAAAAGGACTTTGCCCCCGGCGCCGAGGATGCCGAGGATGGCCACGAAAAAGACGACGATCCCGATCCCGCCGACCCATTGGCTGAGCTGCCGCCAGAAAAGCAGGCCCCGCGGCCAGTCCTCGAAGCCGGTGAAAACGGAGGCGCCGGTGGTGGTTACCCCCGAGGCCGATTCGAATACGGCGTCCGGAATCCGGCAGCCCTCGAGGATGAGTACGTAGGGCAGGGCGCCCAGCAGGGATGCCGTGAGCCAGCCCAGCCCGACCAGGCAGAAGGCCTCCTTGCGGAAAATCCTCGGCCGGGCGCCGCGGCTGGCCAGGAACAGGAGAATGCCTCCGAGGAAAGCCGTCGCGGCGCTGATTTGGAATCCGCCGACCGCGGATGGTTCGCCGTGCGCCCAGCTGACCAGAAGGCATCCCAGGAAGGCCAGCCCGATCGCGCCGAGAATGTAGCTGAGCAGGCGGGCGAGGAAACGGTAGTTCATTTGAGCATCTTGACGAGTTC
>SLOW01000308.1 GCA_007132315.1 Opitutales bacterium | reverse complement strand
CGGCCTGGGCCGCCTGGATGTGACCGATCACCTCTGTAAGCCTGGCCCGTTGGTTGCCGTATTCGACGACCACCTGGGAAACATCCGCCGCACGGTTGACTTCGATTTGGACCGCTTCGGCGAGATTGTCGATCTCGGCTTGATTCCGTTCAATCCTCAGTCGCGCCATACGAATGCTTTGAGCCTGTTGATGCAGCTCGCTGCCCTCGTTCGTCGCCGGATCATCGGAGTAATTGAGATCCCCGGGACGCGCGCCGGCAATTTCGAAAAGGCGGTCGCGATAAGCAGTTGTGGTCAGGGAAATCTGGTGTGCGTATTGATCTTCGTAGCCGCGAAAATCGGCGTGCTTCGCCCGGGAGTCCTGGAGCTTGTTCAGCGCGCGCCCCAAGGGTGAACCCGGTGCATTGGGGGCGAACCGGTCTTTGAATTCATCGAACGAGTTGGGAAACGCGCTCTCGAGATTGGGAATCAGCACGAGAAAATCCGGCGCAAAGCCGAGAATGTTGTCCTCGCCGGCCATCACCTGCCTCAGGTCGGCCAGGACGGCCAGGCTGCTGCTCCATCCCTGGACGGCGTCCGCGAGCCCGGAGGCTGGGTCGGCTTCTTCCAAATTCGGAAAGGTTTCCAGCAGGAGGTTTCCCTGGAGGAAAACAAAGCGTTCACTGCGGGCGATAAGTTCCTCCAGTTCTTCAATGTAATCGGCGCCCTTGCGCGCCGCGAGCAGCCACCCGAGCGTGCGGGCGGAACGCCCGTAGTCGCGCAACAGGCTGAAGAGAAGGGTAAGGTCCTTGTATCCTTCAAACAACTGCGCGTCTTCGGTCACCGGCACGGCCGCGCCCGTGTTCTTATCAACGTAAGTGGCGGCCGCCAGGCCGCGCGTCGGGACGAGATCGCGGAAGATGCGATACCCCGGAGGGGGATCGCCGGAATCCCCGGGATCGTTGGTCAGGAGGGAGAAATAACCCCGCAACGCCTCCGCGCGCAATTCCAGCAGGTTGCGATAAAGCGGAATTTCCTGATCGATCAAAAAACCGCCGGGAGGGCGCGGGGCGAACACCCTCGCGTGCTCCGCGTCCTGCATCGCTTTGCGAGCGAGAATCATTTCGGCCTGCGTGCGGTCGTAATAAATGTCGAGGAGCAGGTTGCCGAGCGTCGGATCGTCCGGATGGATGGCCAGTCCCTTGCGCAGTTCCACCTCGACGGCGAGCGCCAGATTCCTTTCGGACTCACCGTAATAGCCGTCCATTTCCTCATGTCTGGCGCGGATTTTTCCATCGGCTTCCTTACCGTACAGAAGGTGCCGATAGCGGAAAGCGGTCCGATTGGGCTCGAAGTTGGGTATGGCCGCGTTCACGGCATCCGGATAGTAGAGCAGCTTGCGGGTGTAGGCGACGAGACCGGGGACGTTGCCGTAATCGAGCCCCTCGTGGACATAGGCGGCCCCCTGCCCTGAAAAAGGTTCCATGACTCCGGCAATGAATCCCGATCCGTCCGGGGCAAAAGCCACGCTGATGGAATGGAACCGGGGATGGTGGGGATCAATATTGGCGTAAACCTGCTGCCATCCCGCATCGCCAACCTGCAGAAAGGAGTAATAGGCGTGAGGGGATTGGGCACTGACGACCAGCCGCTTCTCGTGGAGGGAGAGGCTGGCTCCGAAGTACCCTTCGCTGATTGCGGGATTAGCCGTGAGTTTCGCACGTTGCGACCATGTCCACGTGAACGGCTCTCGCTCAAAGATATAAACGGCTCCAGCCTGTGGACTATCGCCGATCTTGGCATATGGAGCACTGACCGTCGCCCGGTTGCCATACAGGGATACGTGACTGCCGAAGGTCTCCCGTCTCAAGCCGTCGGCGGCCACCAACAGAGCCTTCTCTTGCCACTTCGTTCCGTCGCGCTCAAAGATGAAAGCTCGCCCGGGATTTGTGCTCCAGGGAAGCAAAGCGTGAGGCGCGCCAACGATGATCGTATCGCCGTCGATATCCACGGCCTGGCCGAAATAATCGTCTGCCACCACTATGCTGGGAACCAGTCGCTGCCGGCCCCATTGATTTCCATTTCGTTCGAACACGTAAGCGGCCCCGGCATACGATTGCCCTCCGGTGTTATCAAGCATCGCCCCGACTACGAGCCTATCACCGCTGATTGCCAGACTGGTGCCGAACCAATCTTGTGGCCCGTGGGGTCGAGATTCCCCGGTCAGGCTCGCCTGCAGCTTCCACTCCTCGCCGGGATCCGGCGACTGCGGACCGACCGCCTTTCCGAATCCCGGATTTCCATTCAGCGTCCACCCCTGCGTGACTGGATCGGGCGCCATGACAGGATTTCCGGCTGTCCCTGCATCGTAAGCAGCCAAAACTTCCCCGCCTTCAATCTCAAAACGCGCCGTATGGACATTCAGGCTGCCCTCCCCCGAATATACATCCGATCCCCAGACGATGCCTTCATAGAATGCCCCCCCCCACTCCGGGACGTCGCCGGACCATGTGTGGATGTCATTTCCGTTGAACCGGTAGGTGACCTTTTCCGAATCGGAATCGAAGGTCATCTCGTGGGTGTGGTAATCCGTCGCGCCAATTGTGCCTGTCGTGAGGACATACGAAGCGGGAGAGGCCCCCGGCAGGGTCGCCAACAGATCCCCGTCATAATTGATGTCCAGAAAAACCGCGTAACGTTTTACTCCGTCGTCATAGCGAAAGACCATCGCCGGTGACAGCGACATCGTCGCAGGCCGATAAACGAAGCGGGCGACCAGTTGGTAACGCCAGCCATACGTCCGCGCGTCCGAGTGCTCTTGGTCCGTCACATCGACGGAGTAGTTGATCCTGTTCCAGTAGTCGCCCACGTCGGTGACATTCCACGCATTGCGGCCGGGAGCGCCGCTGCGCTCAAAGACGTAGGCCGCACCTTTATTCATATTGCTGAGCCGCCCGCCCAGCACCAGGGTGTCGCCTTCGAAGGCAACGGTCAAAGGGGTGTTCAAATCCGAAGAATGCGACGGAGGTGTGAGCGTTCCTTGATAACGCCATCCGTCCTCGGTTCGGCGGAACAGGTCCGCCCGGTTTGCGGCTGTGGCCACGGCCGTGTCGCCGCTGAGTGCGACGCGACCGGCATACCAATCGGTTCCTGTCGGCATCGAATTGGGCAACTGGTGCGCGGTGCTCGCTTCGAAAAGCTCGGCGGGAAAGGGCAGTTCGACCCCGCCAGCCGGCGAAAGGACCGTGCCGAGGAGGAGTGCGGCGAGGGTGCCGGGGACAAATGAAAATGGTTTCATGACGCAGGATCCTTTGCCGGTGAACACGATGAATCGGCGGTGCGTTTAAGGTGTGGCGTTGAGTTCAACTTCCCGTTCGGAAGGAGGCGGCGGCACTCGTTGCATCCGGAACGTCCCCGTGTTCGTGGTGGTCAGATGGGGATGGCCGGAATAGGTCGTGACGAAGGTGGCGTCGCCGGTGATTAAGTGTTCTCGCACCTCGTGACCGTCCTCTCCCTGGACGGCGGTAAGCGAGAGGGACAGCGAGGCGGGGATGTTCAGCAGGGTGGAGTCCGCCGGCAGCGGTATCCCACCCATGGCGGCCGCGAAAGCGGTGGCGGTATCCATCGTAATGATGGCGGGAAACGGTCCCTCGGGGAAAAAGTGAGAGGCGCCGCCCACCAGATACCCGTTCGTGGCGGCTCCCGTACGGATGATCTCCAGCGAGAACGGCAGAGCCGTCCGACCGGTGGAAAAGGTTCCCTCCCAGCGGGCGTCCCGGTCTTCAATGGTGATCACCACCCGCGAGCTCAGCCCGGGTCGTGCGCCGTCATCGGCTTCGAGCGTGAGGATGAGAACGCGCAGCGTGTCGATCGTCTCGTTGTCGGCCAACGTGATCGGAACGGTCGCCGTCGTGCTGTTGAAGACCTCGATTTCCCCGCTCAAGGCCGCGTAATCGTCCGGTGTCGCCGTGCCGCTGATCGTGTAACGGAGCGTGCCGGTAAACGGCGCGCTGAAGGTGATGGTCGGGGAGATCGTTTCGCCCTCGGAGATGTGAAAGGCGGTGGTGGTGAATTCGGCGACGACGTCGCCGGAGGGGCCGATCCCTACGACACGGTAAAACCCTCGTGGACCGGTCGGGTGAGGAATGACCACCCGGTGTTCGCCCTGACCCAGGGGAGTGATCACCGCCGAGGTGTCATGGGTCCAGGGATCCTTCACACCCAAATCCGGAGAGTATTGGACGAAGTAAAGGGTCGCGCCCGTACCCCGGTCGCGGAAGGTGAATTCGAGCGAACCGCCGTGCACGATCCGGATGCTTTCAATGCGGAACTCGGGGGGGGACTGGGCGGACAGCCCTGCGACCGCCGAGACGGTGAGAACAACCACCCCAAAAGTCAGGACTCGGCGGAGGATCCTGCCAGGGGGCGGTGCCGTTGGGGCAACGGACCGCGCGGCGACGCACACACGGAACGCCGCCAACCCGAACCTCCACCATGCGGATCGGTTCATTCGAATGACCTTTCTCAGGTGAGAAGTTATCCGCTTCTGCCGTCTGTTGCTAGCCCAATCCCCACGGCTCATCAAATAGCTGAATCGTTGTCCGTGATGATAAGAAATCATTATTTTCCGAATTCCAAAGGTGAAGGAGGGTCGGAAAAAATTGATTCGCGATAGGGCAGGGCCGAGAATTGAAGCTGGATGGTTCGGGGATATCACACTTTATCTGGCGAGAGTTCCGCGAAAACGATCGCCCCCCGAATGCCCGGGTCCGTCTGTTGGGGAAGTTATCGAGCGCATTCGGGAGGCGATCGGGAACGTTGCTTCCGGGGAATCAGCGGTCCCTGACTCCGGAAGCATTCCTCCGAAGTAAGGTGTCTCCGATCACTTGACGGGCGTGATATTGACTGAAGCGGCGTCGTCTCCGCTCCATTGAACAACCGGGGCCGCCCGTTACCGCGACAGGAGCGATGATCCCCGGATTAACCTTTCCCCCAGTAACAGTGCAGCGGGCCGTTAGGGCCCGCTACGGGATCGGTTGACGGAAGGGGGACTTCGAGGATCCGCTCCCGGGCACGGGCGATGTCGCCCTCGCCGGATCTCACCAGATCGACCGATTGACCGGGAGGGTAGGCGCCGACAATCTGAAAATCGGACGAGTTCTGCAGGCAGCAGTGGCCGGTGCCTGCGGGCAGCAAAACCGCGTCGCCGGTCGTCAACCGAACATCGGTTCCGTTTTCACCGCCGAGACGAATGAGCGCCTCCCCGCGCGCGCACCCCAGGACTTCGTGTGCCTCGCAGTGATAATGATGGAATGGGTACACGCCCCAGCGCCACGTTCCCCGCCAGCCGTTATCGCGGAAGCAGCGCTCAATCGCGTCGCCCAGGTTGCCTTTCCCCGGAAACGCGGCTCGATAGAAGATGACCGGAAATCGCGGATGATTCGGCGTGCGACCGTCGTCGGCAAATTGGAACGTATCGATTTCGTGCCCCGATGCGCTCATAGAAAATCACCCCACCACCTTCCTTCACACCGGGCAACGGTTAAATCCGCCGTCCGTTCCGAAGCGGTCGCAAGGCATCGCCACCCGGGAAGCCGAACATCCGGGAGGGGCACGAAACCTATGCCAACGATGATCGCCTAATGCTGATAGCCCCGAGCATCGACGATGAATCAGGTGCTCCGCGGGACTATACTCGCGAACACGGTTTCGACTGGATTCTGTCCTGGAGTTCTGCGTCCCCGCACATGTGGCTGAAAATCCATATCGGGAAGGCGATCAGCCCGAGCACCGGAAGCAGCCGGATCAGAAGCAGCGACCAGAAACTGTCGGTCGGGATGCCGACAAACTCGGCGCCCGAGGCGTGGAGTTTCTCAATGACGTGCGTATCGTCGATTTCGGGAATGCGGTCGGCGCGCAGCGCCTCGAGGTTTGGAACAAAAGTTTGCTGTTTTGGGGGTTTACTGTGCGGCGGTCTCCATATGCCAATGGGCGGCCACCGCTGTTTGTATACAAGGCGCAGAAAGAAAGTAATTTAAGGGTATTGATGTCAGTGCGGCGTCTGTCCCGGGACGGGGGACGTTTTCCATCCCTTCCAGTTTGTGCGGTTCAATGAGATCACGTTCGAGCTGCTTCATGCCGTATCACCGTAGGGCGTGGGATGTTCTTCCACGACCCTGCGAATCCGCTCGGCTGCCTTTTCTCCGATTCCCGCGACGGCGGCCAAGTCCTCGGCCGGGGCGGAGAGGCATTTTTCCACGCTGCCGAATTTCTCCAGCAGACGTTCGGCGCGGTCAGCGCCGATGCCGGGAAGTGTGCGAAGAAGGTGGCCCTTCTGTTTCCGGACGGTTTTGGGTTTGCGGTGGTTCAGCGAAGCGAGCCCGCTGCGAGCGCGCCGGAGTTGTCCCGTCGCGTAAAGCATCAGTTTCGCGGTTTCGTTTCGATCGACCGCGCGCAACACGAGAATCTGAAAAATCAGGCTCAATGTGATCAGGGCGCCCTGGAGTGCCTCGCGTTTGGATTCCCGTCGTCGAAAAATCGTGACCGGTGCCTTCGATGATGTAAGTGAACGGGCAGCGGGTCTTGCCTGCCCGGGAGGCTTGCCGGAAAAGACGCGTGTCGAGAATCGAGGCGGCGAAGTCCGCTGCTTTTGAATTTCGTAATTTTTCCGCGTTCGAAACCTTCCGCGATGTTATTGGAGACCGAGAGGGAACAGCGGTCGAGTTGGTCCCGTTTGGACCACGTGATTCGTTCTTTGGCCGCCAGTATAAGATCCTCGCAACCTTCCGCAAGGCGAATGGCTTCGTTCCAGACGGGCAGGTCCTCGAAGCGTTCGTAAGTGGGCATGGCAGGGGGTGGGGGTGAGGTTATCAGAATGGGAGAACGAGGAAAGGCTGCACGGAAGCTCGGATGATGGCAATTCTGAAATGTCAGCTCGGGGCTTGCAGGGGACTGGATTGTCGCTCGGAACGGATTTAACGGGGTCGTGAAACTTGTGTCGGAGGGCTATCATTCAGAAGAGCCGATCGTTGATCGGGTCGATGTGTTTATCCCGGAGGTGCTCTTTGGGTCGCCAGGCAGAGGCTTCATCCGGTTGCATGTGGAGCCGCTGCCGTGAGCAGGATCGATTCGCCATCACCGGATAGTTTGGTCGTGACCGCCTTGTCGTGACGGGATTCCGCGGATAGCGTCGTTTTATGTCACTTCCACGTTATCGAATCGAAATCCGCTACTGCCCGAAATGCCGATGGATGCTGCGCTCCGCCTGGTATGCTCAGGAATTGCTCGAGACGTTCACCGAGCATGTCGATGAGGTGGCGCTCGCTCCCGACCACGAGACGGCGGGGACGTTTTCGGTCCGAGTGGGCGAGGAGATGGTCTGGGAACGCAAGAAAGACGGTGGGTTTCCCGAGGTCAAGATTCTGAAGCAACGCGTTCGCGACATTGTCGCGCCCGAACGCGACCTGGGCCACACGGACAAGTGATTCCGAAGCGGTAGCCTACGTCAACGTGTGTACCCCGAAAGGTTGAGCTGAAGTACCGACCTGCCTCGCGGAGCTCCGTAGCGCCGATCTTCAGCCGGCGTGCCGGTTGTGGCCGGAGAATTCGACGTTGCCGTCGGGGTAGTCAATGCGACCGGTTGGGTGGAAACCGCGATACTGACGGTAAGCGTGCATCCGCCGACCGGTCCGCTGCCAGTGCTGGGCAGCGTCCGGCACGTGGCTGTCAAATCATCGAAATCGCTGCAATATAGGTTGACCTATGAGGGCCATGGGCTACCTGTGGAGGTGAGTCCGGTCACCGTGCCGGAGGGCATCGAATTCAATCCGGATGAACTTCGTGCCATCGGCGTCGGAGACATTACCCGCTTGACGGAGCCCTCCGAGTATCTGCAAGCATGGAGGCCAAACAGATCTTTCGTAGGAATTGCCGGGTTCTTCATATGCGCATACCTTCAGGCAAACTCTCCGAATACACGCTCCGTCGCGTTGTCGAAGAATACGTCGGTCGAGATGGCGCCGATTGGAACGACATGGACGACCGCATTAGACAAGTCCTCAGGTTGCTGGAAACAGGAGGAGCCGAATTGCATTTCGACGAGGAAACCGAAACCACGAATATCGT
>SLOW01000149.1 GCA_007132315.1 Opitutales bacterium | reverse complement strand
TTAACCGAGTAGCATTCGGCTTAATCCGATTGCTCTCGGTTTGATGAGCGACGATTATGTAAACGAGCAAAGACTTGCAAGTGAACGCATTGTGGTGCATCTCTTGAAGTGTTAGGGGGGGCGGTTGTCGAGTCTGTCGGGCTTCGCCGATAGACTCCTAAAAGAAGAAATATCACGGCAAAAAGCGGGGGGATTCTGAACGTGCGAAGGATGCTTGAACACTGGAATGGAAGGTCGAGCGCGGCGCGACCGGTCGCATGTCGAAACGCGACCGTGCGGCTGGGGCTGATGGTCGCGGTGTTGGTGGGTGTCGGGCCCGCCGTGGTTGCGGCGATCGATTTTTTCGGTTTGCCCGCCAATCCCGCCGTCCACGAGCGCTCGTCGCCTTGGTTCGGGCTGTACAACGACGAACACTTCGACCACCTTCACGGCGAGGGCTGGATCGCTCACCGGGAACACGGCTGGTTGTACGTGTCCGGAACCGGATTCGGTCAGGGATTCTGGATGTGGGATCACATTTGGGAGCGCTGGTGGTGGACGCGACAGGATGTGTATCCCTTTCTCTACCACGACGAAGACGGAGCGTGGTGGTACTATGACCTGGCAGGCGAGCCGTCCGGACGGGCGTTATACGAGTACGGGGAAGACGGGGAAGGGCACTGGAGTACGGTACATTTTTTCGGCCGGAAACCCGATCCGTTTGCTGACGACGACGAGGAGTTCTGGTTCGGCTCGTACGATGACGCCGACTTCGACCACCGCGAGAAGCGCGGCTGGATCGACCATCAGGAGCATGGGCGGATCTATGTCCGGGGGCGGAATTTCGAACAGGGTTTCTGGTTTTGGGACGCGGTGATAGAGGACTGGCTGTGGACGCGGGCGGATATATATCCGTTTCTCTATAGCGACGACCGGAACGGTTGGCTGTATTACCATGTCGGGGGGGGACCGGAGTCTCGCCGGTTTTTCGATTATCAGGCCGGCCAGGAGGGGGAGTGGATCGATGTCGAGCCGGAATAACGAGGGTATTTGAAATGGGTAAGTATTTGATTCGAAGCGGAAACGGACTTTTTTGCGTTGTCGCCGCGCTGGTCCTGGCGGCGGCCCTCGGTGCCGGTTGCAGGGGAGATCGGGAGGGGTCGGGGGCCGCCGATCCGGATCCGTCCGGAAACGGGACCGGCAACGGAGAGGACACCACGGGTCCGCCTCAGGTGCCCGGTACCAGTCCGGGAACCGACGACCCGGACACCGGCGACATTCCCGATGCCCCGCCGCCTCCCTGAGGGGCTGGTCCTTCGCAATTGGGGCGGGCGATCACGCCGTTGTGGGGTTCATCCGGAAAGGGCGCCCGCGGGGTTTGCATGAGGTGGCGGTCGCACACGTCGAAGAGATCCTTTTCGGTTCGTGCGCGGCGCATGTCGTATAAGAACCGTCCTTCCGGATCCACCGCCTGGCCGAGGAAGTTGAGGTACTTCTTCATCTTGTTCACGTGGACCCGTTCCGGGCAATCGCCGGTGCGGGTGGCGTGGTACAGACGGTCGATGTAGGCGCGGGCGTCGGCGAAGGTGGGCCGGAATACGGGTTCGCCGGCGAACGACTGGCGGATCTGGCGAAAGATCCAGGGGTTGCGGATGGCGTGCCGTCCGACCATCAGCCCGCTGCAGCCGGTTTCCGCCGCCACCCGGAGGGCGCGGCGGGAGGAGAGGATGTTTCCGTTGGCGAGCACGGGACAGCGCAGCGTGTCCACCGCCTGTTTGACGAAGGCGTAATGCGCTTCACCCCGGTAACCCTGTTTCACGGTGCGCGCGTGCAGGTTCAGCAGGTCGATGTCGTGCTTGTCGATCAGCTCCAGAATGGGCGCGAAGGTGTCGGTGGTGTCGAAGCCGATGCGCATTTTCACCGTCAACCGACCGGTTACGCTTTCGCGCAGGGCCCCGAGCACCCGGTCGATCTTGGACGGATCGCGCAGCAGGCCGCCGCCGCAGTTCTTCTTGTAGATTTTGGGCGCCGGGCAACCCATATTGAGGTCGATTCCCGCCACCGGATGGCGGGCGAGTTCGCGGGCGGTGTGGACCAGTTCGGGAATGGATTCGCCGATCATCTGGGCGAAGACCGGACGGCCCGTGCCGTGCTCGTTGATACTGCGCAGGATGTGCTTCTCCAGACGCGAATGGGGGTGCACCCGGAAGTATTCGGTGAAGTAGTAGTCGGGATCCCCGTAATGGTGGATCACCCTCATGAACGGCAGGTCGGTGACGTCCTGCATCGGTGCGAGAGCGGTCAACGGATAACCGGGGACGATCGCGGATGGAAGTGACCGGGACATGCGCGAACCGAGCGAGGAGCGATTACTCGTCCTTCTCCTCGTTCTGCTGTTTGAGGATGCGCTCCAGGATTTCGGTCATGTCTTCCATGCCCTCGAAAACCGTGCGGGCCACGTAGATCGACTTTTCCTGCTGGAGGGCGAGCACGATCGAATCGCTGGGCCGGGCATCGATCTCAACGATCTTCGACTCGATCTCGTTTTTCATCGCCAGGATCATGCGCGCGAAAAAGGTTCCGTCCCGCACGTCGTTGATGATGACGCGCTGCAGTTTGACGCCCAGGCCGAGAAAGATGTTGCCGATCAAGTCGTGGGTCAGCGGGCGCTCTTTTTTGGTGCCGTTCATCGTCATGGAAATCGCCGTTCCGATTCCGGGGTCCACATAGATCACGAAGGTCTTGTCCTCGTTCCCCAGAAAAATGGCACACCCGTTGGAGGTCGGCATGACCGCCTTGATGGTGACCTCGATGACGTCGTTTTTCATGAGGCCCAATGTAATCCTGATGGCGGGGGTGGCGCAAGCGCGATTGAAGGGATGGTAATGGGTTGATTACCGGGCGTTTTTGACAAGGCTGACGGGATGGATGCGATATGCGGTCTGTGGGTTTCGCCGGAAGGGCGTGTGTGGATTTCCCGGCGGGACGCGAACGGGGCCCGGGAGGAGCGTTCGGTGGCTTTCGAGCCGTTTCTCTGGGCGCGGAGC
This sequence comes from Opitutales bacterium, assembly GCA_007132315.1. GTDB lineage: Bacteria > Verrucomicrobiota > Verrucomicrobiia > Opitutales > T3Sed10-336 > SLOW01. The sequence continues at coordinate 5,077 of SLOW01000149.1, read as the reverse complement.
AGCGTCGATGCAAAGGATAACGCCGCGGCCGCGGCGACGGAACTGTCGGGCCCGGGAGCGTTCAACCGGTTGTACACGTTCTCCGGCCTGGAGGCGTACCGGGATTTCTCCGGGAGGAGCGGGAGCGGCGCCACGGTGGACAGCCTGCGCTCCCTGGAAAGCCAGCACCTCCTGCGGAACCGGGAGCGCCTGTTTTCGGGAATGGCGTTTTCCGATCTGCGGCGGTGTCAGGTCGATATCGAAACCGCCTCGTCCGCGGACGGCGGTTTCAGCGACGCCCGCCGGCCGGACGACCGGGTGCTGGCGATCGGTCTGCGCCTGGGCGGGGAGGTCCGTCTGCTCGAGCTCGAAGCCGACTCCGACCAAGCGGAACGCGAGCTGCTGCGCGCGTTCGCCGATTTTCTGAAGGAGGCCGATCCGGACACGCTGGAGGGACACAATCTGTTCAAGTTCGATCTCGATTACCTGCGGCTGCGCTGCAAACGGCTGAAGCTGCCTTGCGCCTGGGGGCGTTTCGGGCGGGAAGCGACGTTTCGTTCCAGTCGCCTGAAAGCCGCCGAGCGCTGGATTGATTTTCCCCGTTGTGACATTCCCGGACGCGCGGTGATCGACACCTATCTGCTGGTGCTGCTTTACGACGTGTCCACCCGGGACCTGCCCGGCTACGGCTTAAAGGATGTGGCGTTGAGCTTGGGTGTGACGCAATCCGGGGGCTCGGATCGCACCTACATCGAAGGCAACCTCATCGCACAAATGTTCGAACGGGACCGGCCACGGTTTCGCCGTTATCTGGAGGACGACCTGCGCGAAACCGCCGGGGTCGCCGATCTCCTGCTGCCCACTTATTTCGCCCAGGCGGCGAATTTTCCCATGACGCTGCAGGAGATCGCGCTCCGCGGAACGAGCTGGAAAATCGACCTGCTTTTTATGGAAGAGTACTTCCACGCCGGCGAGGCCCTGCCCGAAGGCGCCGAAGTCAAGAGTTACGCGGGCGGATTCACCCGGAGTTTCGAGTCGGGTGTGTTTCACCAGGTTCTGCATTTCGACGTGGCGTCGTTGTATCCCAGTCTCCTCCTTGCCATGGACCGGAATCCGCGCGGCGACTCCCTCGGTGTATTCATTCCCCTGTTGCGGCGACTGCGCGAATACCGGTTGAAATACAAAGCGCTGGCGCGGGAGGAAACGGTGGAGGAGCGGCGTCGCGAATACGACGCCCGCCAGACGGCGTTCAAGATCATCATCAATTCGTTTTACGGCTATTTGGGTTTTTCCAACGCGCGCTTCGCCGACGGAGACCTGGCCGCCGAAGTGACCGCGCGCGGCCGGGAACTGCTCCAGGATCTGATCGAAGCGTTTCGGCAAGAGGGATGTGTGATCCTGGAAGCGGATACGGACGGCATCTACGTGGCCGCTCCGGATTATTTCGAGTCCCCGGATAAACTTCTCGAACGCGTGGCGCCGGTCCTTCCCGAGGGCATCGATCTGGAATACGACGGTGCCTTCGAGGCGATGTTCTGTTACAAGGCGAAGAATTACGCCCTCTACGATGGGCGGAAGGTGACCATTCGCGGGTCGGCGCTCAGGTCGCGCGGCATCGAACCGTATTTGAAGGACCTGACCGATTCGTTCATTCGCCATCTCCTGGGAGTCGAGCCGGAATCGCCGCTGAAAAAAGCCCAGGTTTACCGGGAACGCATCCGCTCGGGTGATGTGGCGATTGAGGAAATCGCCCGTTCGGAGGTCCTCAGTCAGAGCCCGGAAGCCTACGTGAAGGCGCTAGAAAGCGCGAAGAAAAAGCCGAGACGCGCTTCCCTGGAAGCCGCCCTGCAAATGACGCCGGTTCCGAAATCGGGTGACCGCGTGGCTTATTACATTGCGCCCGGCGAGAAGAAACGCCTTCCCGACTGGCAACGGGCGCGGCCGGTCGAGCACCACGATCCCGAGCACGCCCCGTACGACGCCGACTACTACGTGCGCAAAATCGACGACTGGATCAAACGCTACCGGCCGTTCCTTGATGGCGAGGCTGCCGCCGACGGAGAGTCCCGGCAGGGTGAGCTGTGGTAATGGCCCGTTTTCCATGACGTGTCTGCTCGCGGACGCCACGTAAGCTACGTCGCGGAAATCCGGTTGACCCCCATATCGAAAATTTCCGTGGCTTTTGTCCGGATAATTTCCTTTTTAGAGTTCTGCAAAATCATGAATGTTCCGACGCAAAATCTATCTTGGGCGGTTGGTTGCCGGTTGTTGCAGGCCGGGCCGGTCGTGGTGTTAACCGTGCTGGTCTGGCTGCTGCCGCGGGTGGAAGCCGGAGCGTTCATCGCCAAGGAGCCGCCGGGAGACTTAAGCCGGCTGTGGGCGTTCGAAACCGGAGTGGCGTTCATTACCAGCAACAACGTCGATGATTTTCTGCACGGCCGGGTCAATGTTGCCGGCGGCGACGCGGGTGGCCAGGTTTACCAGATCACCGCATCCCGGCTCCTGCACCAGTTCCAGTGGAACACCCGCTGGGGCGAGTGGCGGCCGCAGTTGGAATTGCCGTTGACGCTCGAAATCATCGACGAGTTCGGTCGCTCGGCCTTTCTCGATTACAATACGGCCTTGACCGCGCGCTGGGTGGATTTTCCGTGGAACGACCACGTGTACACCACGTTTTCCATGGGGGTCGGCTTGTCGTATTCGAGCCGGGTGATGGAAATAGACAAGGCGCGCCATCCGGACCGGGATCGCTCGCATCTAAAATTCCATTGGCCGATCCAGTTCACCTTGGCGCGCCCCGAGACGCCGCATCACCAGCTCCTCTTTTTTCTCGCACACCAGTCGGGCGGCCACGTCTTCGACCGCGGCGGCGTCAACAGTCTCGGAATCGGTTACCGTCTCGGATTCGAGTGAGCCGACCGCCCGCGGTCCGGTTTCGGTATTGCGATTGCTTATAGCGAATCCAGCCGTTCAAACTGACGCATAACCGCTGAACGCGGGATGTGATGTCGGCTACGGAATGGAATCCATTTATCAGGTATCCCCTGGCTTCGCTGCTGCTCGCCGTGGTCCTGGGTTTTCCTTTGTGGAGTGGGGTGACGGCGTTTCACTGGGGATTGGACCCCGAGGGGCTGTTGCGGGAAGACGCGGTGAAATATCGGATTTACCAGGAGGCCCGGGAGTACTTGCCGGAAGAGGAGGAAGTTCTGGCGCTCGACCTTCGGCTGGGCGATGTGTTCACGGCGGAAAACCTGGAGCGCATCCGGGCGCTGAGTGACGCCTTTCTGGGAGCGCCGGATGTCGCCGGGGTCAGGAGCCTGACTCACGCCTATTTCCCGCGACGGGACGGTCTGTCCGTCGATTTCCGGCCGATCGTACCAGACGCTCCGCTGAAAGAGGATCAGGTGGAGGAGGTGCGCCGGCTGGCCTTGTCGCACCCGGCCATCCGCAATCTGATGGTCTCCGGCGACGGCACCCGTGCCTTGATCACCGTCGATTTCGACCGGACGTTCCCCGACCACGACAGCAGGCGGGAATTCCGTCGTCAGGTGACGGAACGCCTGCAGCCGTTTCGCGATGAAGGCCTGGAAGTTCATGTCATGGCGCGGCCGCTGGTCGAGGAGGAACTGACCGAGTCGCTGCGCCGCAGCCTTCTGGTCTTTTTACCCGTCGCCGGAGCCGTTTTGCCGGGCGTCTTGATGGCGACACTCGGTTCGGTGCGCTCGGTGCTGCTAGTCGTCGGGGTGACCGCCCTGTATCTTCTGCTCCTGCCGGGCGTGATCGCCGTGACCGGTCTGACTCCGGGGATGCTGGGCCTGGTTCTCTTCCCGTTGCTGGCGGCGATTCAACTGACCCTTCTCGCCCACCTCGGTTGCGCCTATCAGGAGGCTGTCGCAACCGTCCCGCACGGCCGGGAGGCCGTTCGCATGGCGGTCTCGCGGATCGGCAAGTCCTGCCTGTTCGCCTGTCTGACAACCGGTGTGGGTCTGTTGGCCTTGACCGCGTCGCCGGTGGCGTCGTTGCGCGTTTTCGGCACGCTCGGCACCATGGGAGTCGCGGTCGCTTTTCTGGTCGCCTTCGGACCGGGCGCGGCGTTCTGGTGTCTCGCCTACCGGCGTTTTCCAGCCCGGGGCATGGAGTGTGCCGCCCGGCGCAACGCACGTCTTTCCCTCGTCGTCGCGCGCGGGGCCTGCCGATGGCGGTGGTGGTGGCCGGCGGCATTCCTGGTGCTGTTGGCGGCGAGTGTGCCGGGCTTGTTGCGCCTGGAAACCGACTGGCGCCTGGCCGGATTTCTGCCGAAGGAGAGTTCCGCGCGCCAGATGCTGGAAACACTCGACCGGTACTACGGCGGGGTGAACCTGTTGCGGGTGGAGTTCGACAGCGGAACCCCGGGCGGCATCGACGGGATGGATTTTCTGCGCGGGCTTTGGGACGTGCAGGCATTCGTCGAGAATCGGGAGGAAGTGACGGCGGCCTATTCCTACGCTCTGTTGCCGGCCATGCTGAACCAGGTTTGGGAGGGCGGCGATCCCGACGCGCTCGTTCTGCCCGAAAGCCAGACCCGCGTCCGTTTCTTTTCCGCGCTCATGCGGGCGCAGGAGGACGTGCTGCCGTTGCTGGGGGCTCTCAATGACGAAACCCGGCGGACCGCGCACCTGCTGGTGCGAAGTCCGGACATCCCCGCCGGAAAACATCTGGAATCGGTGGAGGCCGTGCTCGATTTCGCCCTCGAACGGATGCCCGCCGGAGTCCGTGTAACCGCCGCCGAGGGAATCCACACGGTGATAGAGGCCGATCGGCGTCTCGTGCGTGGCCAGATCAACAGTGCCGTTTTAAGCTCCGGCGGAATCTTGCTCCTCCTTCTGTTGTTGTGGCGGTCCGGGCGATTGGCCCTCCTCGGCCTGCTGGCCGCCGCCTTTCCGGTTGTGGTCGTCCTCGGGTTGGCGGGCTACCTAGGGGTCGGACTCAATTCGGTCACCATTATGGCGGCGGCGATCGCGCTGGGGGTGGCGGTGGACGACGCGGTGCACTTCATTACACATTGGCGCGACGCGGCCCGCGCCGGACCACAGGGCGCTCTGGCCGACACCTTCCGGGT